>CAYUJK010000385.1:0-3903 GCA_964444895.1 uncultured Roseivirgaceae bacterium | reverse complement strand
AGTGCCCTCGCCCGAGGCGTCGCTCATGTCCGAAGCCATCACGTCAATCAGGAAAATAGCAGCTCCGCCTCTCATCAAGTACTGATCAATTTTATATACATCCGATTCCGAAAATGCTTGTTTCGGCTGCGCCATGATGATGGCGTCAAACCCCAGAAGATCGCGCCGGTTTCTCAGGTTCACGTCTACTACGGTGTAGTATTCGGACAGCACATTTTTTAGCCCTACCACATGCAGGCTGTCCAGCTCGCGGTGTCCCTTTAGCAGGGCTATCTTCCTGGGCTCAGTTTGGGTAAGCTTTCGCAGGGCATTGGCCAGCTCATATTCCACATTTTCTATGGATTGATTCAACGACTCCTGGGCGCCCTGAGAGCGATTTCCCTTTAGCAGCATCACACCGGTTTCTTTGCTGCCATAGCTGATGACGGCCCCTGGCAGAATAATTTTTTCTACTCTTTTCCCATTCTCGGTGTCAAAAAGCCGTGTAGGCTGGATGCCTTTTTTCCCCAGGCTTATGTAAAATTCGTTGCGGGCCTTTTCGCTTGCTGCTGCCGAGGGGTCGATAAACTTGTAGTTGATTTTATCGTCAGCATGAATTTTAAACTCCTCCAGCGTTTCGCGGATGTTCTTTCTGAGTCTGCGAAACCCTGCTGGCAGTTCTCCGTCCAGGTACACCTCCACAAACACTTCGTCGTCCAGCTCTTCCAGCATTTTCACCGTAGCATCCGATATCGTATACCTTTTTTCTTCTGTGAGGTCCACACGAAAATAGTAAAACCCGGAAAGTTGATTGACGATAATAATGGAGACTATCCCGATAAGGAAATAGAGCAAATGTCCTGTTTTTTTGGCGTCGAGGTTTACCATTTTCTGCTTCCTAAAATGAGGTTGGTAGTCAATAACATTACAGCGGTGACACTGGCGAAATACACGAGGTTTCGCGAGTCGATGAGGCCGCGGCTCATGGCATTATAGTGGTGCAAAATGCCCAGTTGATCGATAAAATTGGCTTGGCGCCCCCAGGCGTTCAGTGAAGCCAGGGAGCCGAACCCTGAAAAGATAAAAAAACACAGAAACACGGCGATGATAAAAGCCACCACCTGGTTTTCGGTAAGGGCACTGGCCAGTATGCCCACAGCGGTGAATACCCCCCCTAATAACAGCAAGCCAATATAGGAACCCGCCGTGCCCGCTGTATCTATATTTCCGGGAGGATTGCCCAGTACGTAGATAGAATAGTAGTACAAGAGTGTGGGCAATAGCGAAAAAAACACGAGCGCAAATCCGGCAAAATATTTCCCCAAAATGATTTCCCAATCCTGCAGCGGCCGGGTAAACAATATCTCTAAGGTGCCCGCCTTTTTCTCTTCGGCAAACATCCGCATGGTAATAGCCGGAATCAGAAACATAAAAACATAGGGGCCAAACGTGAACAGCACACCCAGGTCCGCATAGCCATATTCGAATACGCTCGTCTCGGGAAATACCCAAATAATCAACCCTATTCCCGTGAGAAACACGAAAATGATGATATAGGCAATGAGCGAGTTTAAAAAGGTGTTGATTTCTTTAATAAAAACCTGCCACATATCTCTAATTTTTTGACGTCAGTTGCCTGAATACGTCTTCCATATTACTCTCTTCTGCATTCAGTTGAATAAGTGTCAGTTTGTTTTCAGTAGAAAACTGATAGATGCTGGGGCGGATGTCTTCATCGGTAGCGGTGGTGAGGGTAAACTTGTTTTCCTCAATCTCGGCCACGTGCTGCACTCCAGGTATGTTAGCCAGCGCCTCTGCATGTACTTTTTCTTTAAACTGAATCGTAATTTTTGTTTTGCTCCCTTCTTTTTTCAGCTCTTCGGGAGTGGCGTTGGCCACAATCGTTCCTTTGTTGATGATCACTACCCTGTCGCAAAGTGCCTGCACCTCCTGCATAATGTGGGTGGAGAGAATCACGGTTTTCTCCGGGCTCACGTTTTTTATCAGGTTACGGATTTCGACGATCTGATTGGGGTCCAGGCCGGTAGTAGGTTCATCGAGAATAAGCACTTCAGGGTCGTGCAGCAGGGCCTGTGCCAGCCCCACACGCTGCCGGTAGCCCTTCGAGAGCGCGCCTATTTTCTTGTTTTGCTCCCGTGTGAGACCGCAAATCTCCACAATTTCGGTGGTCCGCGCATTTAAGTTTTTTTTGCTGGAGATATGTAGTGATCCTGTAAATTGGAGGAATTCGTGTACGTACATATCCAGGTACAGGGGGTTGTGCTCAGGCAGGTAGCCGATCTTTTTTCGTATTTCCAGTGTGTCGTTGCGCACGTCGTGGCCACACACCTCTATGGCTCCTGATGAAGGAGGCATATACCCCGTGGCAATTTTCATGGTAGTGGATTTCCCGGCGCCATTTGGCCCCAGAAAGCCCAATATCTCTCCTTTTTTGGCTGTGAAACTGATATGGTCAACGGCTTTTTGTTTTCCAAAAATTTTGGTGAGATCCTTTACTATTACCGACATGAACAGCCTTTTTTTTAGCCCCGAAATTAAAAATATTACGCCAACTAAACGTATGAAGCGAATTTTATTTTGTGGATGTACGATTCGCAATAAATAACCGGATTTTAAAGGCCAATATTAGGGAAGTGATCTTTATTTTTGAAAATTATTGGACAAGGTATCGATGGCTGCGAGAGCATTTCTATTTCTTTTGGCCCTATTTGGCTTTTCCGTAGGGGTTTTTGCCCAGGAATCTTCCGCCCGCTATGAGTGGGGTGGCAGCTACCTATCGGGATTTATCATCAAACATGACCGGGAAATGGGCCATCTTTCCAAGGGCATTACACGGGGCGCCGAAGTAAGCATGATACGAAAATCCTACGGACGAACCGCCTGGCAACGTCGTGCCGGATACCCGGACGTAGGCCTTTCACTCAGCTATTTCCAATATCCCACCCCTGTGCTGGACAAGTCATTTGCCCTTAATGGTTTTTCGGACTATTACCTGATAAGGCTGCGAAGGTTCTCCTCTTTTTTTCGGCTGGGTGTAGGGCTGGGGTATCATGCCAATCCGTACCACAAAGACCGAAACAACAAAAATGTGGTGTACGGCTCCCCCGTCACCGTGAGCCTTCAGTCGCAGTTGGGTCTCCGGTACCGGATTACTGACTCTTGGGCAATCACGGGCACGGCAGGCATCACGCATTTTTCTGTGGGCGCGATGTCGCGGCCTAATAAAGGCCTCAATATAGCGTCTGTGTATGTAGGGCTGCGCTATCTTACTGGTAATGGCGGGGAGAAAATTCCCTTTTCGGAACCGGACAAGCTCTACTCCCGCAAGCTCCACCTGGTGGTAAACGTGAACGGCGCCGGCGTGAACTATAACGTTACCGACCACAGGCTGTATCCCGCCTACTCGCTTTCGGCGCAGCTTCAGAAGCCGGTCAGCAGTCTTTTTGACATACAGATAGGACTTGACTTTTTCAACAATACAGCCCTGAAAGAGGTAATTAAATACGATACCCGCGTGGAGGCCGAACAGCGCCCTGACCACAAAAAAGCGGGTGTTTCGGGTGGCGTAGAATACCACATGAACCGGATATCGATACAGGCAAACGTGGGGTACTATTTCTACCAGCCCTACCGCCACCTGAGCAAGGTATACCAACGCTATGGATTGAAGTTTTATCCGGCTATTTGCATTGCCGGGGTAGACAACAAGGTGTTTATTTATTCGGGTTTCAAGTCGCACGGCGCGGTGGCCGAGAATATGGAATTTGGGATCGGTTACAGGTTTTGAAGGTATATTTTGTTCATAATATCGTGTAACTTTGAAAACCCTAAATGTGAAATTGAAATGAGTAAAATCAAAATAAAAAACTTTGGGCCAATCAAAGAAGGCTACCCAGATCATGG
>CAYUJK010000384.1:0-3903 GCA_964444895.1 uncultured Roseivirgaceae bacterium | reverse complement strand
GAGGTGCTCACCAACCTGGCCCAGGGAAAATATACACAAGCCGAAATGGCAGCGTTTCTCACAGTCTTTATCATGCGTAGCATCACCGTAGATGAGCTGCTGGGCTTCCGCGACGCCATGCTGGACCTGTGCGTGCGCATTGACCTGGACGGCTACGATGTGATTGACCTCTGTGGTACCGGAGGCGATGGCAAGGATACATTTAACATCAGTACACTTGCATCCTTTATTGTGGCGGGCGCCGGCCAGCATGTGGCCAAGCATGGCAACAACGGCGTGTCTTCCATCTGCGGTTCTTCTAACCTGCTGGCACACCTGGGCTATCAGTTTACCAATGACCGCGCGAAGCTGATAGAACTCCTGGACAAATCGAATATTTGTTTTCTCCATGCACCCTTATTTCATCCGGCGATGAAAAACGTGGCGCCGGTGCGCAAGGAAATGGGCGTAAAAACATTCTTCAACATGCTCGGCCCCATGGTGAACCCTACTTTTCTGAAAAAGCAAATTGTAGGCGTATTTAACCTTGAGCTGGCGCGGCTGTATTCCTACCTCTATCAGCAAACCGACTCCAACTATTACATTCTGCACTCGCTGGATGGCTATGACGAGGTGTCGCTCACGGGGCCTTTTAAGATGATAGGCCGCGAAACGGAACAAGATATTTTACCTACCGATCTGGGGTTTGACTACCTGGAATCGGGAGCGCTGAGTGGTGGAAAAACGATAGAAGAATCGGCAAAGATATTTGTGAATATCCTGGAAGGAAATGGAACAAACGCGCAAAACCAGGTAGTAATTGCCAATGCGGGTGTCGCGCTGCATTGTGCCAATCCGCAGGAAGACCTGCTGACCTCTATGGCGCGGGCCAAAGAGAGCCTGGAATCGGGTAATGCCCTCAATGCGCTGAAGCGATTTATAGAAGTTTCTCAAAATTGAAGTGAACGGAAAATCAAGAATCATGAACATATTAGAAAAAATTATTGCTCATAAGAAGAAAGAAGTAGCCCGGAAAAAGGAACTCTTCCCTGCCAAGCTGCTGGAAGAAAGCATTTATTTCCCCACAAAAACTGTATCGCTCAAAAAGTATTTGTTGCGGGAAGATAAGCACGGCATCATTGCAGAAATAAAGCGCAAGTCTCCTTCCAAAGGAGTGATCAATAAGCACGTTTCCGTAGAGAAAATTTCCATCGGTTACATGCAGGCCGGCGCCTCGGCGCTTTCGGTACTTACCGACACTGAGTTTTTTGGTGGAAAAAATGAAGACCTCACCACGGCGAGAAAGTTTAACTTTTGCCCCATTCTCCGCAAAGACTTTACTGTGGATGAATACCAAATCATAGAAGCCAAGTCCATCGGGGCTGATGCCATCTTGCTGATAGCGGCCGTGCTGGAGCCCGAAAAGATAAAATCGCTGGCGGCTTTTGCGAAAAAGCTCGGCCTGGAAGTGTTGATGGAGGTGCATAACGAAGACGAACTGATCCGTAGCCTGTGCGACGAAGTAGATCTGGTAGGTGTGAACAACCGCAACCTGGCCACCTTCGACGTGGACATTAACGTATCGCTGAAACTGGCGCCGATGATACCCGATAAGTTTGTGAAGGTATCGGAGAGCGGCATTTTCCAGCCTGAAAACGTGATGACGCTGAAGCGAAACGGCTACCAGGGATTTCTTATAGGGGAGAATTTCATGGCTAACAGCCGACCTGACAAGGCTTGCTTCGATTTCATCCACAGCCTGCATCAGATTGAGGAAAACGTAGCGCAGTAGGGATGTAGAAAGGTGCAGATATCGAATGCAAAAGGAGAAATCAATAATGCTCAAAGTGTGCGGGATGAAAGATCCCGGCAATATCGACGACATCGTGCAGGTAAATCCCGATTTCATGGGTTTTATCTTTTACCCTAAGTCGCCGCGGTATGTAGTGGGAGCGCTGGATTCGGGAGTGTTGGGGCGTATTCCCAAAGCAATTAAGAAGGTAGGTGTTTTTGTGAACGAAGAAAGGGAAAAGCTGATGCAACTGGCAGAGGAGTATCATCTGGACGTTTTGCAGCTTCACGGAAATGAGAGTCCGGCGTACTGTGCACGGTGCCGCGAGTCATACGCGGTAGTCAAGGCCTTTGCCATGACGGAAGGGTTTGACTTCGAATCTTTAAAAGAGTACGAAGGCAGCGTCGATTACTTTCTCTTTGACGCCAAGACGGAAAAGTATGGAGGCTCGGGCCTACAGTTCAATTGGAATCTGCTGAAAGGCTACAACATGGGAGAGCCCTATTTTCTCAGCGGAGGCATAGGGCCGGAGGATATAGAGAATGTCCTGGCAGCAAACCTCCCCGGCCGGTTTATCCTTGACATTAACAGCAAGGTAGAGATTGAGCCGGGTATGAAGGATGTAGAGAAGGTGAAGATGGTGAGTTTGAAGCTGAAGACAAAAAGGGAAAGTGGCAGTAGGCAGCGGCAGTAGACAGTTCTCCTCACCGTCATTCCAGCTTGCCCCGGAGACTTTCGGGGAGGCTTTTGACGCAAGGAGAAAGCTGTGGGAATCTGGTGAATGAGAGTGCAGATTGAGCAGTGAACCGGAAACTATCGGGGGATATGAGTAGGGAAGAGCAGCGCATGTCGGTTTGTGAGGAAGCAAACCAAAGCGGGTGAGAGAAGCTAAAAGTGTGGTATTAGGAAGTGATCTTTGTTTTGTCACCCTGACGTTAGGAAGGGTCTGAAACAGGTCAATTTTCCTGTTAAGTCATGGGTTGAGGAGTGCGGTGAGCATGTGATCCCGATGACCATAGAAAGCCTTCGAGACGGAAGGAGCAATGTATAGCAATTGAAATCGCAGACACTCAAACTTTCCAGAAGTTTAGAACTTTTGGAAAGTTTAAAAAACGAGAAGAATTGATTGAAAAAGTATAAAAAAGAACCGGACTGAAGTACTTTAGAAGTAAACTGTCAAGATGATGATAAGACTTCTCCCGTCTTCCGTCTCCGGTCTTCAAACTTATATTTAAAACCATGAAAGTAGCAGTAGACGAACGAGGTTATTATGGCAATTTCGGTGGGGCGTACATCCCGGAAATGCTCTACCCAAACGTGGAGGAGTTGAGGCAAAATTACTTGTCAATCATCAATGACCCATCGTTTCAAAAGGAATTCCGCCACTTGCTGAAAGACTACGCAGGCAGACCCACACCCCTGTACTATGCCAATCGTCTGTCACAAAAGTACGGTACAAATATCTACCTGAAGCGCGAAGACCTCAACCACACCGGCGCTCACAAGGTGAACAACACCATTGGCCAGATATTGCTGGCACGACGGCTTAACAAAAAGAAGATCATTGCCGAAACTGGCGCAGGCCAGCACGGTGTGGCCACGGCTACCGTGTGTGCGCTCATGGGCATGGACTGCATTGTGTACATGGGCGAGGTGGACATGGCCCGGCAACGACCTAATGTAGAGCGCATGAAAATACTGGGTGCGGAGGTTCGCCCGGCTACATCGGGCTCCAAGACCCTGAAAGACGCCACCAACGAGGCCATGCGCCACTGGATCAATGATCCTGTCGATACCCACTACATCATCGGGTCGGTGGTGGGGCCGCATCCCTACCCGGAAATGGTTGCGATGTTTCAGAGCGTGATCAGTGAGGAAATAAAGTGGCAGTTGCAGGAAAAGATTGGCAGGGAAAACCCGGACTACGTGCTGGCCTGTGTAGGGGGCGGGAGCAACGCCGCGGGCGCTTTTTATCATTTTTATGAAAACGAAGCCGTAAAGCTCGTAGCCGTTGAGGCTGCCGGACGCGGAGTGAGTTCCGGGGAGTCGGCCGCCACTACCGCCCTGGGAAGGCCGGGCGTGCTTCATGGCAGCAAGACCATCCTGATGCAGACAGAAGATGGCCAGGTGGT
>CAYUJK010000383.1:0-3926 GCA_964444895.1 uncultured Roseivirgaceae bacterium | reverse complement strand
TCCTGATTTTTGAGCTGTCATCATCAAACTCCAACACCTGGCAGGTAACAAGCTTATCCCGATAGTAGTACAGCAATGCCGGTTGGTGATTAACAATAGCCGGCTTTATGGTGGTCTTTCTTTGATAGGTGTGATATACATACGCAAGCAGCTCGGCCACCTCCTTAATGCCGGTGCAGTACTTCTTCACCACCTTGATTTTACCGCCTCCATCGGCATGGTACGAAATATCTTCCGATAACAAATGGTGCAGTTGGTCGAGGTCTTTGTTGCGGATGGCAAATACGAAGCGGTCAATGCTCTCCCTGCTTTGCTCCGATAGAGCGGTTTGGTTCTCTGCCTTTGGAGTTTCAGGGGTATTGGCATTCACCTTTTTGCTGGCGCGACTCAGCAGTTGGCGGGAGTTTTCCACGGATATGGACAAGGCCTCGGCGATTTCCTCGTGGGTGTAGGCAAAGGCTTCCTTCAGAATATACACCGCCCGCTCTTTAGGATTCAACCGCTCCAGCAAAAACAACAGAGAATACGACACCAGCTCCCTCAGCTCCACTCCCAGGTCAGCTCTTTCTGTAGATACTGGTTCGGGGAGCCATTCATCATGGGGCTGCACTCTCTTTTTCCGCCGCTTCATGTTGACGGCCTGGTTGATCACGCCTTTGATCAGGTAGTTCTTTTCATTGCCAGGCTGAAAGCCCTTGCTGGTATATTTCAACACCACATCCTGCACGGCGTCTTTGGCATCTTCTGCCGAGCCCAGGATGTTGTAAGCGTAGGGGAATAAGAGGGATTGGTAGTTTTTCATATTTTTGGGTTTTTACAGCAGCCTGGATGGTGGTGCTTTGCCACCAAGGCGCAAAGACACCAAGAAAGCGCCAAGTTCTATTTATCTATTACGAAATTTCTTTGTGTTTCTTGGAGCCCCTGCCTTCCGCAGGCAGGTTAGAGCCACAGTGGGTTTTTCTTCAAGTTAGTGATGGACAATTAAATGAACCAACACGTGACAAACCTTTAGAAAAATTACTCCACAATGGTCCGGAATGTTAAATTTATCCGGGGACTTTTGACCACTTTTGTGGGAGGGAGCCGGTGCAGCCAATGGGTTTGCGTGGTTCCCTTCATCATCAACAAGCTGCCGTGCTCCAGCACCAATGAGATGGTTTCTTTGGTGGCCTTGTGTTTGAAGGCAAACTTTCGCTCAGCGCCGAAGCTCAGCGATGCGATGGCGCCGTTCTTTTTCAAATCTTTTTCCCCATCGCTGTGCCAGGCCATGCCCTCTTCACCACTGTGGTAGAGATTGAGCAGGCAAGAGTTGAATGTTTCTCCACTTCGCTCTTCTATCACGGCTTTTAATTCCAGCAATTCCTGTGTCCAGGGCAGGGCGTTTTTGGTGATATTGGAATAACTGTATTCATAAGGGAGGCTGCCGTACCAGGCCACTTTTCGCTTGGTGATAACGTGCCTGCCAAAAATAATGGCTTCATCATTTTTCCATTCGATCGTGCTCATCAGGCATTCATAGTAATGATCGGCCTGCGGTTTCGCCAAAATTTTGCCGTAGTAATTTACTATGCCGTCTCTGGACAGCAGGTTTCGGGTTTCGTCCGTTTTGAATAAATTCATGTTAAATAGCGTTGTTTATAAGCTTGTGAATTCCCTGTCCCAAATACTTTCATTGTCGTTAGCTTAAGCATTTTAAGCTTTCACGATGGACTGATTTCTGAAAATGTTTATTATGTCATCCGTTTGTTTATCGAAAGATTTTTACCACCCCCTACACCCCCGCCAGCGGGGGACACTTCCCCATGTCAAGTCAAAGGCTAATTGATAATTGTCATGGTGTGATATTTATAATTGATTCAGATTCCCTAAAAGTATCATTAGGATAAAAAACTGATTTATGCCGATGTCCCGCTGGCGGGGGCGCAGGGGTGGGCACTAATAATGCACCCAACAGAGCTTGTCTTTCTCTTTTCTGCCATTCTCCAGACGGGAGCTAATTAGCCCTCTGCCCCTCTATAATCTTCGAACTTTCCCAGCCTATCATAGCAGTTTTGCGGGTAGGCCCCCACATATAGCCTCCAACAACGCCGGACGATTGAATCACCCGGTGGCAGGGAATCAGGTAGGCCACGGGATTGTCACCGACAGCCGATCCTACCGCGCGGGAAGCCCCGGGGTTTTCAATTTGCCGGGCAATGGCGCCATAGGTAGAAAGCCTGCCCATGGGGATTTTCAGTAGAGCTTCCCATACTTTCAATTGAAATTCTGTTCCTTTTAAGTGCAGCTTCACTTGCTCCAACCCCTGTCCATTTTGCCGGAACGCCATCAGTGCATTTTCTTGAAAATGATCGGAACCACGCTTGAAAACCGCATTTGGAAAATGGCCTTGCAATTGAACAAAGGCTTCTATTTCATCTTCTGCAAATGCCATATAGCATATACCTTTGTGAGTGGAGGCCACGATGAGCTTACCAAAGCGGCTTTCGGCAAAGCTGTAAAGAATGGAGAGGTCTTTACCGCCATTTTTATATTCTGCGGGTGTCATCCCTTCAATTTTCACAAACAGATCGTGCAGGCGGCCGGTGCCCGACAAACCCGTCTGGTAAGCGGTGTCAAAAAGGGTAAGCTGATTTTCTTTCAGCAATTTTTTGGCAAAGCCCACGCTGATATACTGCAGAAATTTCTTGGGGCTTGTTCCGGCCCATTCGGTAAAAACCCGCTGGAAATGAAAAGGGCTCAGGTTCAGTTTTTCAGCCACCTCTTCCAGGTCAGGTTGTTTTTTGAAATTCGCCTGAATGTATTCGATGGCTCGTGCGATGCGATGGTAGTTGATGTTGTCTTGCTCCGTCATGTTGTAAAAAGGTTTTCAATATACCAAAAGTATCACATCGGGGAGAAAGACAACACCCGAAACTTGCTAAGGTTTATCTATCCTTTTTCAATATTTCAATTATACTCGTGAGCCCCTCTTTTCCATAGCCCATGGCCACGGTTTGATCATATATTTCGCTGATGAGGTCAGAGAGCTTGGTGTGAATGCCGGCATCGCGGCTGGCCTGCGCTACATGCCTCATGCCCGCGGCCATCATGTTCATGTTATTCTGTTCGCCATTGTACTTTTCCGCATCTACTTCCGCGGCCATGCCGCGGAAGTAGTAGGAAAGGGTATTGAGTGTTTCCTCCATGTAGGGCTCAAAAGCGGTAGCGGCAATGCCTTCCGCCCGTACCAGGGCCAAGGCGTGTAAAGTCCCCATGGCGCCGGTAAATAATATGTCAAGCACAGCCTGGTAGAAAGCTTGTGACAGGCCGGGGTCGTCCCCCTTGTAATCCACCCTGGCGATTACTTCAAGAGTTGCCTTATGGGCATTGAGCAAAGCTTGGCTTCCGCTATATATGATATAAGCCTCCGGGTTTCCGATCATCGGCGGATCGGCCATCATTCCGCCCGAGAGAAAACCTGCCCCATGTTCCGCTGCCCAACGAGCGGCTTTCCGGGCATTCTCCGGGGTGTCGGAGCTGAGGTTTACCAATGTCTTTCCGCTAAGGTTATTGGTAAAGTTGTTTAGCACCTGGTACATTTGGTCATATTCTGTGAGGATGATGAATACGAGCTGACTTTCATTCAGCGCTTTTTCCACTGTTTGGGCATGAATGGCTCCCTCTTCGGCCATCGCTTTTGCTTTCGTTGCCGTCCGGTTCCACACGGTCACTTTGTAGCCTTTTGCTAAATACGTCCGCGTAATGGCCTGGCCCATGGGCCCCAAGCCGATGATGGTTAGTGATTTTGAATTTTTCATTTTGTCCAACATTTTTTACAAAGTTGGAGAAGTGACTGCGGATCATCCCTTTGAAAAAGTCGGAGAAAGCTTTGAGAAATGCGGAATATTAGTTTTTACTTTTAGTATAAATACCTCTATCCATCGTGA
>CAYUJK010000382.1:1917-3932 GCA_964444895.1 uncultured Roseivirgaceae bacterium | reverse complement strand
GAGAGAACAGCGATTGTATCGCCCGAAAAAACAAGTATGGAAGCGTCTAAAAGATAAACCTATCGCTCACCACCAACTTCGACAAAGTTAATCAAGCACCCCTACCCCACCTTGCTGATGACGAAATCCCTGGGAGAGGCGCCGAAGTGTTCTTTAAAGACCTTGCTGAAGTAGGCGGGGTCATTGAAGCCGGTATTGTAGGCCACTTCGCCAATGGTTAGGTTGCCGGCAAGCAGCAGCTCTTCGGCACGCTTCAGCCGGAAATTCTTGATCAGGTCGTTGATGGGCTGGTCAGAAAGGGCCTTGAATTTTTTGTAAAACACACTGCGGCTCATGCCGGAATTTTCGATGATCGAATTGGCGCTGAAATCGGGGTCTTTGTAGTTGTCCCTGATGGCTTGCATAATATTGTTGATAAATACCTTGTCCAGCGGACTGCCACCAGTTTTGTCATTGGCCAGGCCTGTGCTTCCTATATAGTGTACCAGCAACTGCTTTCGCTGCCAGATCAGGTTTTTGATGCGCGACATCAGCAGCCGGTCATCAAAGGGCTTGCGAATATAATCATCGGCGCCGGTCTCATACCCCAGGATGTGGTCTTCCCGGGCGGTTTTTGCGGTGAGAAGTATAACGGGAATATGGCAAAGACGAATGTCATTTTTGATCTGCCGGCACAGCTCTATCCCGTCAGGCGGCGGCATCATAATATCACTGATGATCAGGTCAGGCATATACGCGAGGGCTGCCGCTACGCCCTTGCTACTACTCACTTCTATCACCACGTTGTACTCCTCTTCCAGTATATACTCCAGGTAATTGCAAATCTCTATATTATCGTCGATGACGAGTACCAGTTTCTTACCGGGGTCTATGGCGGTTTGATGTACCCGGGCGATCTTTTGAGTGTCTACCGCCTGGTTTACGATCACTTCCACGCGCTTTCCCCCCGGATCAGGCGCTGCATTGCCCAGCGGAAGCCGCACAGTGAACCGGGTGCCCTCGCCGGGCTCGCTCTTCACGTGGATCGCTCCTCCGAGTAGCTCCACTAGCCTGTGCGTCAGATGCAGTCCTATTCCTGTGCCGGGCTCGTTATCCTTATAGCCGCTGGATGTATAAAACCGCTCAAAAATCATATCGATATCTTCCTTGTCGATACCCTTTCCAGTGTCTTCAATTTCAATGCAGAGTGATCCGCCGTGTTCATTTCCATCTTCCAACACAAATACCGAGGCTTTAATGCTACCTTGTTCGGATGTATATTTAAAGGCATTGGACAGCAAGTTAAAGAGTATCTTCTCCAGCATGTCCTGGTCAGCCATCGTGGTGAGACTTCCCCTGTCCGATTCAAAAAGGAGTGTAACATTTTTTTGCCGGGCCATATCCCGGAAATTCATCAGCACTGACTTTGCTAACGCAACCACATCCTTCTGCAAGAACTTAGGTTGCATTTTTTCGCTCTCAATTTTTTGAAAATCCATCAGCTGGTCCACGAGGTTGTGCAGGCGCTGCACATTGCGTTTCATCATGTCAATCTCCTCTATGTCTCCGCTGTTGCCGGTCAGCCTCTCAAGGGGCCCGGAGATCAATGATAGCGGGGTGCGCAGTTCATGCGAAATATTGGTAAAAAACTGCGCCTTGAGTTGGTGAAGCTCTTCAGACTTCTGTTGCTGAAGGCGCTCCATCCATAGCTTGTTTTTTAGGTTAACAGAAATAATGGTATAACGACGCAGAAAATAAAGAAATGCCACCACCATCAGCAGGTACAAGCTTCGCGCCCACCAGGTAGCCCACCAGGCCGGGCGTATCACAATGACCAGTTCCTTGCCCGCAGCATTCCACACACCAAAGTCGTTCGACCCAATCACTTTAAACCGGTAAGTTCCGGCGTCCAGGTTCGTATAAATAGCCGGACGGTTTATTTCCACATAGTTCCAGTTCTTGTCAAAACCCTCCAGCAGGTAGGCAAAGCGGTTTCGTTCTGATCGCACATAGTTCAACGCCGCAAACTCAATGGA
>CAYUJK010000382.1:0-1817 GCA_964444895.1 uncultured Roseivirgaceae bacterium | reverse complement strand
GGTGCTGTTGTCTTTTCGCTGCGATCTGAAGTGGGTAATACCACCATCATCAAGCCGAAACAGCCCCTCATACGTGCCGATCCACACCGTACCGCGGCTATCTTCAAACGTAAATAAGCAGAAATCACTGGCGATGGCTTTTTGAGCTTCTCCATCCTTGCGATAATTATCAACATGGCCCGTTTTCCGGTTATAGACGAACACCCCTCCCCCATTTGTAGCGATCCACAGACGTCCGTCAGACCCCTCACGGATCTCGCGTACATCGTAATATTCGCCAGCATCGTTCTTTTTTACGAGGTGCTTTACGGGATGCAACTGCATCGTTTTGGGATCGTACGTGAAAATACCTTTGGCATACGTGCCCACCCAGGTAACCTCCCGGCTGTCGGTGAGCATGGTCAGGATAATGCCCTCCGCATTGCCGATGTCCCCATACACATTGTGCTTCAGGCTCAGGTTTTCATCGTAAACAAAAAGCCCGCCGCCATCGGTACCCACCAGCAGGTTTCCGTTTTTGTCTTTTGCAAAAGAAAGGGTGTAGCGGCAGCGATCGCAATCGTTGCCTTCCGGTTTTATATATCTCCTTCCAAAAGATGCCTTGTTATTGTTTTGGTTCAGGCTGATGGCGCCTTTTTCGGTGCCAATCCAGATGTTTTGCTGATGGTCAAAAAAGAGACAATTCAATACCTTAGACGCCGAAGTCTCCTTATTGAGAAAAAAGGGATGCCGGAAATACTCCCCTTGTACGTCAACCCGGTAAATCCGTCCATTATCGGTTCCCAGCCACACATTACCATGTGTATCGCCTGTGATGTGCGCCACAGCTCCCGGCTGCTGGCCCGCATGCCCGGGTGTTCTTAAAAAACTGAAATATTCAACATCGTCCGTTGATGTTTCGCACCTCCATACCCCGTGAGAACTGCCTATCCATAGGTTAGAATTGTTGTCGAGAAAAAGGGAACTGATGATCTTGTCGTTTGGCATTTCACACCTTAGCTCTACGGGTGCCCTCCCCCTTGCGCCTTCCAGGTTCAACTTCTTGATTTGGGATATCCCGGAAGCCACCCAGATATTAGCACGCCGGTCAGACGCCAGCGCGGTGATGTCGGAAATCCTGGTAAGGTACCCCAGCTCGACATGGCAAAGCCCGCTGTCGGTACACTTGACAGATTGCAGGTCGAAGTATCCCAGTTGGTGCGTACCGGCCACTACCAGTCCGTTGCGAATACTGGCAATATGCCGGATACCATCAAACCCCAACGGACGTCCGTCTATTCGCAATTCGAGGGGTAGAAACACATGCTTCTTTCGATCAAACAAGAACAGGCCCGCATCGGCGCCCACCCAAAGCCCTCCACTTGTGTCTTCAGATATCGCAAAAACCTCCCCAATAGCCTTCTCCGAGGCGTTTTTCGGGTTCACATTTTCAAATACTTCGAAGCCAATACCATTAAATAGGTTAATACCCCTGGACGTACCCATCCAGATAAAATCGTGAGAGTCCTGCCAGATAACATTTACTGTGTTTGCCGAAAGACCATCTTTTTCGGTCAATTGATGATGAATAGGATAGATATCGGTTTGTGAAAACGAAAAACGGCTGGTGCCCAGCAAGATCGCAAGTATCAACACACATTTATTCATGGTTCATTCCTCATTCTTTTTACAGATTGATGTTACCTGTTCAATCATAAACACAAATGACAAACTGAATGGTGTTGCGGAAGATGTTGGGTGGTTTGCTTGTTGGAAAAATAAAGGTAGTTAAATTTTTCAGCTAAAATAAATTTTTTCACCGGTGAAATTTACACAAA
>CAYUJK010000381.1:0-3967 GCA_964444895.1 uncultured Roseivirgaceae bacterium | reverse complement strand
ACCACACGGGCATTCACTACGGTGGAATACAGCTCGCCAACGAGGCCAAAGGCCACGGCTTTGAAAACGGAAAAGTGGAGCTGGCGCCCGACTGGGAGATGTCATGGGCCGGCGCCGCGGGGGCCTTGTACTCTACCGTAGACGACCTCTTCAAGTGGAATGAAGCGCTTTTTGGTGGCAACGTTTTGAAAAAGGAAAGCCTGGAAAAAGCCTTCACGCCTGTGACACTCAACGACGGAAGAGAGGCCAATCCCAAATACGGCTATGGCTGGATGATGACCGAATACCGCGGATGGGGCGACCTGGGGCACGGTGGCGGTCTGCCTGGCTTCATCACCTTCCTCACCCGCTTTCCGGAGGAGAATGTAACCGTTGCGATCCTTACAAATGCATCTCCTCCTGACAAGCTAAACCCACAAGAAGCCGCCTATCAGCTGGCCGAGATCTTCTTTTGGGAAGACATGGCCCTTGCTCCTGTGTTCGAAACCGCTGAAAACGTCAACCTATCGCTGTATCCAGACTACGTAGGGCGCTACGACTACGGTGGAGCCGTGCTCACTGTGAGCACAGAAAAGGGTAAACTATTTGCACAACTCTCCGGCCAGCCAAAATTTGAAATATTCCCAAGAAACGATGATACCTTTTTCTGGAAAGTAGTGGATGCCCAGGTGCAGTTTGTCCGAAACGACGAGGGCCATGTTTCTCATGCTATTCACACGCAGGGCGGCAGGCAATTTGAGGCCCCAAAACTCGCTGAGGAAATAGTGGTGGAAGTAGAACCCAGTATCCTGGAAACCTACGTGGGCGCTTATGATATGAATGGAAATACACTAACCATTTCCATGGAAAATGCACAGCTATCTGCACAACTCGCAGGACAGCCGAAGCTAGGCTTATTCCCAAAATCGGACCACGAATTTTACGCAAGAGAAGTAAACGCGTACCTCATTTTTATGAAAAATGAAGACGGTATCGTAGAAAAAATTGTACTCGAACAAGGAGGGATGAAACGCCATCTGCCGAAGAAAGAGTAGGCTTAACTGGGTTGCGACTTTGTGAACCCAGATTAAATTTAGGTGTAATGACACCCAACAACCGAGCTGGCTACTCTACGCCAGCTCGATTTTTTTTTGCCTCATCACTTGCGTAACTACATGGTTACCTATATATTTGTAACCATATAGTTACAAATATGATTACTCGACGCGACGTTTTCCAGGCCATTTCCGACCCCACACGAAGAGAGATCATCGATCTGCTGGCACACCGGTCATTGACCCTCAACGCGGTGGCAGGGCATTTCGAAGTAAGCCGCCCAGCCATATCGAAACACGTGCGCATACTCACAGAATGTGGGCTGGTAAGTGTAAAAAAGCAGGGCCGGGAGCGCTATTGCCGCGCTAACCTCCAACCGCTGGAAGAGGTGATGGCATGGACAGAAAAGTACCGTGCTTTCTGGAGCAATAGCCTGGACGCTCTGGAAAACGCATTGCTGAAGGATCAGACAAAAAAATAAACGTATGAAAACAACATTTAACGGCGGCGTAAACATTGCGCTCAAAATTCCCAGACACAAGTATGACGAAACAGTGAAGTTCTACCGCGAAACGTTGGGCTTTGCCGTAGAAGAAAGAGCAATAAACAACCCCACCGTATCGCGAACACACCGCTTTCAATTTGGCCAAAACACACTGTGGCTAGACTGCGTGGACAACTACACCCACGCCGAAACATGGCTGGAGCTAAAAACCGACAACGTGGAAGATGCCACAAAATACCTGAAAACACAGGGGATAGAAACGCGGGATGAGTTGGAAGAAATCCCCGACAATATGCATTGGATCATGGATCCTGCAGGAACGGTTTTCATCATGACACAGTAAGAGTTCTTTAGAGAAAAAACAATGTCACAATTCGGTAAACTGGTAGCGCCGGGTATCATCCGGTTTGAGCGGCTTTTGCCCGGCGCCATCGATGATGTATGGGCCTACCTTACGGAGTCGGAAAAAAGGGGCCGCTGGCTGGCCAAAGGCGAAATGGACCTCCAGGTAGGCGGCAGAGTAGACCTGCATTTCTTTCACGCACAGCTATCACCTGTAAAGGAAAAGACGCCGGAGAAATATGGCTCTTATGAGAGCGGCGTACACATCTACGGCTACATCACCCGGTGCTCCCCTCCCACCCTGCTCAGCTTTACCTGGGATGAGGCATCGGGCGAAAAATCTGAAGTAACATTTGAACTTGCAAAAAAATCCAGTGAGGTGCTTCTCACCGTCACCCACAGGTACCAGGGGCACAGCCGCATCGCGATGATCGGGTTTGCCAGCGGCTGGCATGCACACCTGTACTTTTTGGAAAGCTGCCTGAAAAAGCAAGTTCCGGGAGGATTTTGGGAGGTGCATACCCGCCTCGAAAAGGTGTATGAAAAGCGACTCTAACGCACCGTCCGCATTAGCATTTCAGGAAGGCCGCTACGGCAAAGATCGGCTCCGTCACAACAAGTTCCCGATTTTCAGCACGGTATTCCAGTTTCGGGAGGTTATCTCTTTGCCCAGCGATTTTCCCTGCTCATCCATCGCGTCTACTGTCTTCCTCACCGAAATATCCAAAACACTCAAAAGCATGCGGTCTTTGATGGCCAAAATGCGGTAAGAGCCATCTGCAGATACCCAGGGAGCTTCAATCGGCTTTTCCGGGTCCTTTCGTAAAAAAGTAACGTAGAGCCGGATGTCCTTGTGCACGTCAATGTCTCTGAACGGGTCTTCCCGGATAATTTTCAGTATCTCCTCGCTCGTCCGTACCAGCACGGGAATGGAAAAACCGAATGCCGCTTCTAAAAGGGCCGATATCTTGGTTTCCAGGTGACCTACTGCTTCTTGGGGGCTTTCAAGGACTACGTTGCCCGAAGCCAGCAGCGTTTTCACGCCGGAATACCCAGCCTCTGTCAGCACTTCACGAAGCCTCGCCATGGGCACTTTTTTGTGTCCACCTACATTGATACCCCGCAGGAGCACCACATATTTTTGTTTTTTTTCCACTTTTGTTTGGTTATTCGTTATTGGTTTGGGTCGTATTCAGTGTTCGGTATTCTGTATTCGGTATCCGGTATTCGGTTACGTTGATTATTGATTATTGCGTATTGAATTTCTACCTGTCAGGCAGGCTGCAAGCAGATTATCTCCTTGGGCAAAACTGACACACCGATTACCCGTCCTAAGTTCTGGTTTCTTGCTCCTTACCCCTTCCTTGCTCCCTGCCCTTTACTCTGCCTCCTGACTGCCGCTGCTGCTGCCTCCTGCCGCTATCCTCGCCCCTTGCTTTCCGCCCTCAGCCCCTATTTACCCGGAGTCACGGACTATCGTCTTGACCGTTTTTCCTAACTGGCTCCTGCCGTATTGTTCCTTCCTTCTCCCCAAGCCGGTCTGACTCCGTTTTGCTTCGTCTGACCTTGACTGCAGCTGCCTCCTGCCGCTGCCTACTCCCTCAATCCTTGCTCCTTGCTCCTTGCTCCTTTCACCTTTGACCTTTCAGCCTGACCCCATCACTAAATAATTAGCCTTGAAAATGACCATCGATTGGGAAGTTTTTAATACTTTCACGGCTTGACTGTCCGGCTTTCGGACGATTTGCTGCATTGTATGTTTGATCACTAATTACTAATAAAAAATGAAAAACCTGATAAAAATAGCCTTTTTTCTGGTATTCTTCGCCGCCATCTCCTTTTCGTCAAACGCGCAAAATAAAAACGTAGAAGGCGATTTTGTCCATGTGGTGTATTTCTGGTTTAAGAACCCCGACAACCAGGAAGGAAGAAAAAACTTCGAGGCATCACTCAAGAAATTCCTCGACAGCTCCAAGCACATCAAGACAAAATACGTGGGTACTCCAGCCAACACACCACGCGAGGTGGTCGACAACTCCTATACCTACTGCCTGGTGGTGACCTTTGACAGCAAAGAGGAGCACG
>CAYUJK010000380.1:0-3985 GCA_964444895.1 uncultured Roseivirgaceae bacterium | reverse complement strand
GCAAGGTTTCTTTGTCGGCCAACTGGCGCTGCCACTCTACTTCCTTCATGCGGTATTGGGCGTTTTGCTCAACCAAGTCGTCTTTAATCTTTTCCATTTTTTCAACTTGAGGCAAATATCCCCTCATAATAAAGTGCGCTGTCATTTCGTGGTTTTTCAAACTGTCGTAGGCTATTGCGATTGACTTATATGCAATCTTCAACTTTTCGTCCAAAATATCCGGGTTTCCCAAATCAATCGTCTTTTGATAGTAAGACACTGCACGTGAGTAATTTCGTTCTTGCATGTATAAGTCTCCAATATTATTGTTGATCCATTTAATTCTCTCGGTGTCATTATGGCGATGGGATATCTCTAAGGCCTGCAAGTAGTACTCCCTGGATTTTTGATAGTTTCCCTGTAGAAATTGATTTTCCCCTAAGTGACTGATATATATCGACAAGTTGGGAGAATTTTCTCCTGTGGTAGCTATTGCCTCCAAATAGTATTGCTGGGCTACCGGATAACTGCCCATTTTATCATGTACAATGCCTATTGCATTGTTGATACTACCCAACAAAATCTTACTATTTGCGGCTTTTGAATGCTTAAGAGCTATTTCGTAGTTTTCCAACGCTTTATCATACTCTCCCTTACTTAAATAAGCCTGAGCGACATTGTAGTATAATTCACATTGTTTAACCAGGTCGCCCTCATTTAGGGCCACTGCGATTGCATCCTGATAGTACTTAATTGACAGTTCAAATTCAAAAGTGTAAAAATATATTGCTCCAAGATTTTGAAGTAAATTGATTTTGATTCTCAAGCCTTCTGGCTCCGTTGTGTTTTTTATTATTTCCAGGGCCTTAAAGTAATTTAAAGCGGCTAAATTAAAATAGTCAAAGCTACTGTGAATTTTCCCTGTCACATAATAGGCCTTTGCGATGCCTACTTTATTATTTACACTTTTTGAAAATTCCAGTTGCTTTTCGGCCAGCTCCAATGCCAAATCAGAATCCAAATCTATCATATCCCAAGCTGCATTGTACAAGGAATCTATGACATTTTCATCACCAGAGTTGGCTACGGAATGAGTATATCCAAAGAAAAAACAGAGAGCTATAAAAATTTTACGACTCATTGATTTGATGAACCTCATGATAGTGACATTTGATAATTTATTAAATAAATATAGCAGGTAACAACTATTACCTGCTATATTAGAAAAAAAAGACAAACTATCCTATTATCATCGCCCGCCTTCTATAGGCTTAATTTCATGAGACCCATTTTTTTGATGAAATGGCTCAATTTTAACATTCTCTGTTGGAACAACTTCCTCCCCGTGATTTTGATCACAAGCAGCAAAAGTTATCAAAAGAATAAAACTTGCGAAAATGATTTTAACAGTTCTCATAATTTTTAAAATTTTAGTTAAACATATTATAAAGATACCCCGGAATCTGTATTTGATTTGAATACAAAGCCCGGGTTTGTGAATTTCTGTTGGGGGAGAATGGTAAGTCTTTGGGTTTGGTTATTCGTTATTGGCTATTGAGAAGTTTTAGGTTGTCAGAATACATTGGTTGTTGATTATTGCGTATTGAATATTGAATATTGTTTTTCACCGCCAATTCATGTCGATTTGAGAAAGAAAAGCCTCTTTGTCATCCCGACGAACCTTCTTTCGGTGGGCAGGCGAGGGCATTTTCCAAAAAAGACAATGGATGTGCTGGCAAAAGGAGCCCTTCCATCAGAAATCGAAGCGAGAAAAGCGACTTTTCGGAATATTTTTCCTTACCAAACAAACAAAAGCTGCCAAGAGCATGGAGAATTTGTAAAACTTGAGCATATTGAGGGGTTGTTATTTTTCAGAAATCTGAGTAAGCAGGGCTGGGATTTTTTTGGGATTTCTACTTTTTGGAAATAATAATGGAAAACAAAATGCTTTTCTTCTCCCTGAAGAAGGCTTTTTTTCGCAATCAAACGAATGCCTACTATGGAAATACTTGATAATCTGGACCCCCTGCTCAGGACATTCTGGTTTGTGGCTATTCCATCCAGCCTCATCTTTTTGATACAAACCGTGCTTACTTTCATTGGCGTTGATGCCTCTGACGGCCTGGAGGCAGACTTTGACGGCGATCTGGCCGACACAAACGCGCCCTTTCAGCTATTTTCTCTCCGAAACCTTATCAACTTTTTGTTGGGCTTTAGCTGGTCGGGCATATCGTTCTATTCGCTGATCCCCAATACGATTATACTTATCCTCACGGCATTTGCCGTAGGTGTTCTTTTTGTATACGTGTTTTTTCTCATTATCAGGCAGGTGCAAAAGCTTGCCGAAGACAATTCATTTAACATTACAAATGCCCTGAATAAAACCGCCGAAGTGTACCTCACTATCCCTGCACGAAAATCCGGGACAGGCAAAGTGATGATCAGCATTAAGGGTGCTTTTCATGAACTACCTGCCATCACGGAAAACGAAGCCATCAAAACAGGCGCGGTAGTGAAGGTAGTGAAAATCGAAAGTGGAAATATGTTAGTAGTAGAAACCTTATAAACCATCAACATCTATGTCGCCCATATTAATCATCGTAGTAGCCGCGATCGTAATTTTTGTTACGATTTCAGCTTTGGTATCGCGGTACAAGCGATGCCCGTCTGATAAAATATTAGTCATCTACGGAAAAACCGGCGGCACGTCTGCCAGGTGCGTGCACGGCGGAGGAGCCTTTATATGGCCAGTGATACAGGACTACGCTTACCTCGATCTGAAACCACTTTCCATAGAAGCCAACCTTACCAACGCCCTGAGCCGGCAAAACATTCGCGTGGACGTCCCCTGCCGGTTTACCATCGCCATCAGCACGGAGTCGGACAGCATGAACACCGCCGCGGAGAGGCTCCTGGGTCTTACCTCAGAGCAGATCCAAGAATTGGCCAAAGATATACTTTTCGGCCAGTTGCGCCTGGTCATCGCCACCATGACCATCGAAGAGATCAACTCCGATCGCGACAAGTTTCTGGACAACATTTCTAAAAATATCGACAGCGAGCTAAAGAAAATAGGCCTAAAGCTGATCAACGTAAACGTAACCGATATCAAAGACGAGTCGGGTTACATCGAGGCCTTGGGTAAAGAGGCCGCGGCCAAGGCCATCAACGAAGCCAAGATCAGCGTGGCCGAGCAGGAAAAAATAGGGGAAACCGGAAAGGCACTGGCAGACCGGGAAAAAGACACACAAATTGCTGAGACCCACCGCGACCGCGACGTAAAAATAGCCAACACCCAGAAAGACCGGGAGATCAGCATAGCGGTGGCTGTAAAAGACGAGTCGATCGGAAAGGCTGAGGCAGAAAGAGACACTCGCGTAAAAACCTCTGAAGCAAATGCCATCGCCATCAAAGGGGAAAACGAAGCTAAAATTGCCATTGCACAATCCGATGCATTGCGCAGAGAGAAGGAAGCAGAGGCATTGCGGATCGCCCTCGCTTCGGAAAAAGTTCAAAACGCGAAGGCGCTGGAAGAAGCCTATCAGGCCGAAAGAAAAGCGGAAACCGCCCGTGCAGAGCGCGAACGCTCCACTCAAAACGCAAACGTGGTAGTTCCTGCAGAAATAGCCAAGCAAAAGGCCATCATAGAAGCGCAAGCCGAAGCCGAAAGAATACGTGTACAAGCAGCGGGCGAAGCGGACGCGATATATGCCAAAATGGAAGCCGAAGCCAAAGGGCTATTCGAAATCCTGACCAAGCAGGCAGAAGGATACAAGGAAGTAGTAGGCGCAGCTGGTGGAGACCCTACCAAAGCCTTCCAGTTGCTATTGATTGAAAAGCTTCCTGAACTCGTAAGAACCCAGGTAGAAGCGGTGAAAAACATCAAAATAGATAAAATCACGGTATGGGATACGGGCAACGGCCAAACAGAAGGAGGAAACTCCTCCACTGCCAACTTCGTGTCTGGCATGATGAAAACTGTACCACCACTAAACGACCTTTTCAA
>CAYUJK010000379.1:0-3987 GCA_964444895.1 uncultured Roseivirgaceae bacterium | reverse complement strand
ACGGCCCCAAACAAAGCCAGTGTGGTATCTTTCGTGGTGGACGGGCTGCACCACTTCGATGTGGGCATGATGCTAGACGCCCGGGGCATAGCTGTGCGCACCGGCCACCACTGTACCCAACCTTTGATGACCAGATTCGGTATAGAAGGTACAGTGAGGGTTTCGTTATCCATCTATAATACTAAGGAAGAAATCGACACGTTTGTCGATGCCTTGAAAAACATCATCAGCAAATGGAGATAAAAACGACACAACCGGGGAAAATTGCTGACATACAAAACGAAATTATTGATGAGTTTTCCATCCTGAGCGGCGACAAGGAAAGCACCATTTTCTACATCATGGAACTGGGCCAAAAGCTGGAACCGCTGGACGAGAAACACAAAGTGGAAGAAAACATCATCAAAGGCTGCCAGTCAAAAGTATGGCTCACGGCAGACCTGGAAGGCGACCGGGTGACTTTCAGAGCGGATAGCAATACAGAAATCACCAAGGGACTCATCAGCTTGCTGGTGAGAATATTCTCGGGTCAGCGGGTTGACGACATCATTGACGCCGACCTGTTTTTTATTGAAAAAATTGGGATGGGGAATATTGTTGGCTCACAGCGATCAAACGGTCTCACTGCCATGATCAAGCAAATGAAACTCTACGCCCTGGCCTATAAAACAAAACTAAGTAAATAGCCATGAGTGAAGAATCAACAACAAGCGAATTGACACTGAGGGACAAGGTTGTTCAGGCTATTAAAAGCGTGTACGATCCGGAAATTCCCGTGGATGTATATGAACTGGGACTTATCTATGAAATACAGGTATATCCCGTGAACAACGTCTTTATCAAAATGACGCTTACTTCTCCTTCGTGCCCCTCGGCGGAAACCATCCCGAGCGAGGTAGAGATGAAAGTAAAAGCCATAGAAGAAGTAAATGATGTACAGATAGAGCTCACCTTCGATCCGCCCTACACCATGGAAATGATGTCAGAGGCGGCCAAGCTGGAGCTGGGATTTATGTAAGAATTTGACGGAACAAAAAATAATGATGACAGATAAAGGTTGGCAGAAGTCGTTTATGAAAGCGTATTCATTTTTCCAACTTTCCATTATTCTATCGTTCCATTAGCCTGAAAGTAAAAATCTAAAAAGAGAAGCAATATGTATCCTGAAGAATTAGTAGCCCCTATGAGGGCAGAGTTGACAGATAACGGATTCATCGAGTTCAAATCTGCAGAGGAAGTTGAAAATCATTTGTCGGACCATAAAGGCACCACTTTGCTGGTAATCAACTCCGTGTGCGGTTGCGCCGCAGGAGCTGCACGGCCCGGGGTGTTGATGGCCCTGCAACATTCGGACAAAAAGCCTGATCAATTAGCCACGGTATTTGCCGGGGTAGACCAGGAAGCCACAAAAAGAGTAAGGGAGTTTGCCCTACCCTATCCGCCGTCATCTCCATCCATCGCGCTGTTTAAGGACGGAGAGCTGGTGCACTTCGTAGAGCGCCACCACATAGAGGGCCGGCCGGCACAGATGATCGCCGGACACCTGGTAGAGGTTTTTGACGAATATTGTTGACAAAACATGGAGAGGCTGACGACCATTCGCCCCGTGCGACGTCAGCCTCTTGTCTTTTCTAACAACTGTGACAGTGCCAATGCCTCTTCTGCCGTTAGGTTGTGCATCAGTCCTATCAGTTCCGGGAGTTCCCCATCAATTTTTGCCATGAGTTCCAGGCCTGAGGGCCTGATGTGAATACATATCTTTCTTCGGTCGCCACACTCTCGCGTCCTTTCCACTAATGCCCGCTTTTCTAACTTGTCCACCATTCTTGTGGTATGGGGCGTTTTATTTACCATCCGTATTTTGATCTCATGCATGGAGATTTTATTGGGATGAGACCCTCTTAGTATTCTCAAAATATTGTATTGCTCAGGAGATAGGCCAAATTTCTTGAAAAAACGTGTCTGCATATTCCTGATCTCTGAGGCGGTGTAAAGAATTTCGAGGAATGCCCGAAGGTGTATATCCGGAAATTCCTTTTGCTTTATCGCCGCTTCCAGTTTCATAAGAATATTCTGTTTTGAGAAAAGAAAACTAATACCTTCCGGAGCCATATATACTATGCTCCAGCCTATACCTCTCACTGATAATATGATAAACGCGAATAACCGAAGTAGTGAACTTCGGTTTTCGCTTAAATGCTATCCCCTCATTTTCGACCGGTACGGATATCACATCACCCCTTTCCGGCTTATTGGAGAACTTGTCTTTTTTAGAAACTAAACGTAGAAAAGAAAATGATGGCCGCTACGATTACCGCTGTCAGCAGCAATTCATTCTTGTCATTGGCCTTTTCCCTGATACTGTTAATAATTTGATGCACCATCTCCGTACAAGTTTTATTTCCATAACAAAATTAGCACGCCCAAAAGTTTACATTATGGATAATTGTCAATCGTACTTATGATTTTTGTCAATGTTTTTCAAATCGGTTATTTTTGAAAATACCTACACCTACCCTATCACACAAAAACAAATCAACATGGCAAACATTAAGCTTATACCCTACCGCGGATTAGCCAATGACACCAAAGTAGTAGTGAGCGGCCATGTATTCAAAACACACCGGGTGAAGCAGTTGAAAATCTACCACAAGCGTTTTTCCAATCTCAGAAACGCCCTCCGCCGGTACCAGCTCTCTCCTTTCAAGAATCAGCCGGTAGAAGTGGTGTTTGACGGAAGAAAGAAAGTAGTGTCTACCGACAAAAGGGGTTTTTTCAAATGTGAATTTCACGAACATAACCTGCCCGTTGGATGGCACAAATACCGCGTTTCATTCAATGGTGATGAAGAAAAAGGTGAAATTCTCTACCCCTCGCAAGAGGCTACCGCGGTAATTTCCGATATCGATGACACGGTGCTCATTTCTCATTCTACCGATTTCCTGAGAAAAATGAACCTTGTACTCTTTCGAAACGCCCGCACACGCAAGATCACGCCTATGGTGAAAGACTGGACACTGCATTTCAAGGATTTCAACCAAAAAATAAATCCCAAAGAATTTTTCTATGTATCGAATAGCGAATGGAATCTCTACGATATGCTGCGCGACTTCTTTGACATCAACCAGCTACCCAAGGGAGTCTTTTTTCTCCAAACGCTGCGCAAAGGCCTGCGCGACCTGCTCCGAACCGGCCGAATCAATACCGGGCACAAAATGGACACTATTCGCTTTCTATTCGAATTTTACCCGGACAAGCCCTTTATTCTCGTGGGCGACAATGGCCAAAAAGACATTGAAATTTACAGCAAAATGTGCGATCACTACCCTGACAGGGTACGGGGAGTGATGATCAGGAAGCTGTCGTCGGTAAAAGAGCAATACCGGATCGACAACCTGAGCCTGAAACTAGCCGAGTACAATATCCCGCTCGTCACCTATCACTGATGGATGCACAATGGCACACCGAGGAACCCATCACCTTTAACCTGATGAAACATCACCGGGTTTTCGCAGAAGGGCTGAAAAGCCACTTCAGCCCAGAAAAACTCCCGGAGCTACTGAAAGTGCTGAACTTGGGCAACAACCTGCCCTGCGACTATTATTTTGGCGTACTGAACCCAGACGAAATTATCGGCCAGGTAAAAGACCTCCTGGAAGAATGCGACGTCTTTTTGCCAGAAAAGTACAGAAGATGGCTGCTCGATACGCCAGGGAAATTCCGAAATGTGCGGCTCGCCGATGGATCCGAGTGGACCCTGCTTCTGGGCAAGGCGCCCCCGAAATACGTCCATGTCCATCCGGCACGGTATTCTCCACACACAATTAGGGTGCGCTTTCTCACACTAAAGACCGCACTTCTTTTTGTCTTGTTGTATCCACACGAGAGCCCGGACTATGAAATGCTCAACCAGATCAGAACAACGCATCTCCACTGTTCGCCTTTAAAAGCCGGTAGCGACATCTCCCACATTCGCCAGGCGATCCG
>CAYUJK010000378.1:1828-3994 GCA_964444895.1 uncultured Roseivirgaceae bacterium | reverse complement strand
CCCGTCTTTACACCATTCAGCGGATCTACCTTGTTGATCTGGCAGCACCTGTCGGGGTCGTAGCGAAACAGCTCATACAACCGCGAGTATTCGTTGTCTTTTTCTTTCGGGCGAATGTCAATTATTTCGAGGTCGTATTTTTCCTTTAGCTGTTCTTTATAGTCTATTGTTTCTTTGAAATGATAAGTGGTGTCAATGAAATGAACCGGCTGCTTAATGCCCTGCTTGTGCATCAGGTGAATGAGGTATACTGCCGTGGTGCCAAACGACGAGGTGAAAAGTATATCGTCAAAATCCTGAAACAGTTCATTTACCCGCTGCTCCGGGCTCAACTTGCTGTATTTTTCATTCAGCCAGTTGATATCACCCTTGTTAAGGCTAAGGGTGAGATTGCTTGCTTTCTCCATGTTCACTGCGGTTAACATAAGGTTATTTCTTTGACATTACCGAAATCGTGAGGTCATTCAGCTTTTGCACTTTTTCTTCAAAATCGCCTTTTATTTTCGACCTGTAGGCGTTCAGGTTTTCGAGCGCGTTCTGCACATTGTCCGGAATCAGCTCTTCGAGAAATTCCCGAAATCGCTTGGCAAAGGTGGGTGACTTCCCATTGGTAGAAATCCCAATTTTAAGGTCTCCCTTTTGCACAATAGAACCCAAATAAAAATCACATAGTTCCGGGGTATCGGCCACGTTTGTCATCAGGTGCCGTTTCTCCGTTTCGGCTTTGATTTCCCCGTGTAGCCCCGGGTTATCCGTAGCGAGGATTACCAGGTCTTTGCCCTCCAGGTCAGCCCATTCAAAGTTTCTTTGTATGATGGAGACGCCCGGGTGTGTTGTGGTCATGGCGGATACCTCTTCCCTGATCAGTCCGGCCACCACGGTGATTTTTGCTTCGGGGCAGTTGCTCAACAACGCCGTCAGCTTCTCCAGCCCCACATTTCCTCCGCCCACCAGAAGAATGTGTAACTTTTCAATCTTCATAAACACCGGAAACAGCAGGTTTCTCCCCATCACTTTTTATAATTTTTCGACACGTTTAAAAAGCGTCCTTCATGGATCTCATTCAAAAGTAAATCGTCCATATCCACCTGCCTCAGCGCATTCACCACATCGCCAACGACGATGATAGCTGGCGAGCCAACTTTCTCTTTTTCTGCAATTTGCAGAATAGAAAAAACGGTCCCTACCGCCACCTTTTGGGTGGGAAGGGAACCGTTTTGAACGATAGCTACAGGAGTATTGCCTTTATTATTTTTGATAAATAGTTCTGTTATTTCTTTCAGCTTGCGGGTCCCCATCAGGATGATCACGGTAGCGTTGCTTTTGGCTGCCAGTTGCAGGTCTTTGGATAGCTCTCCTTCTTTGGTGGTGCCGGTAAGCACCCAAAAGCTATCACTCATATTTCTGCTGGTGAGGGGTATACGCTGCAGCACCGGCACGGCAAAGGCGCTACTCACGCCAGGCACAATGGCCGTTTCGATTCCAAACGATTCCGCATATTCCATCTCCTCAAAACCCCTCCCGAATACGAAAGGGTCGCCGCCTTTCAGCCGCACGACGTGACCATGCGAAAAAGCATACTCCACAATCAGCCGGTTGATCTCATTCTGAATATGGCTGTGCATATTGGCCCTTTTGCCCACAAACACCTTCAACGTATGCGCCGGGCAGTAGCTCAGCAGCTCCTCGTTAGCCAGGGCATCGTAGAGCACCACATCAGCCGAGGCCAGGGCTTTTATTCCCTTGGCAGTAATCAGCTCCGGGTCTCCCGGGCCAGCACCAACCAGGGTGAGTTTTGGGTGAATATGTTTTTTCCCAGCCACTGTATTATGCCACATTTACCAGTTGTTCATCTCTTACTTCCTTCAGTTTTGTCAGAAACTTCTCTGCATCTGCTTTGAAAAGCTCCGCAAACTCTTTTGTAGGCTCGTTTTTATTGATCCTCAGCACGTGCTCCTTGAAGCTGCCTTCATCAAAAGAGAACAGTCCCTTCTCCACAAACAGCCTGTCGAAATCATTGATCACGGCGATCTGGGTATTGTTTTTCACATCCTCGCCGAGCAATAGCGCTTTGGCAGAGTTGATGAAAACATTGTAGCTGTGATAGATTGAGTCGGCATAGGCGCCCTTACTGAAGGTACTTTCTGCCCACTCCAGCTTTTCTTC
>CAYUJK010000378.1:0-1728 GCA_964444895.1 uncultured Roseivirgaceae bacterium | reverse complement strand
CTGGCAAAACCGTGCTGACCGCAGGAATTAGGGCATCCGGAAATTTTTATTTTAATATCGGTATTGAACACCAGGTCAGGGTATTCTTCTTTGATCACGCGTTCTAATTCGGCGGCGATTCCAGTTGAGCTTGATATCCCCAGGTTACAGGTGTCCGTGCCGGGGCAGGCCGTCACATCGGCGGTGCTGTCATAGCCTGGTTCGGCAAAGCCCAATTGATCCAGGGCTACGTATAAGGCTTCCAGTGCTTCTTTGCGCACAAACTTGAGCAGGTAATTTTGATTGATGGTAACGCGGATGTCATCGCCTGCAAGTTCATCTACGAGGGTGGCAAATTTTCGGGCCTTATCGGATGACATATTGCCCAGAAGCACCCTCACGTATACACCATAAAAGCCTTTCTGCTTCTGTTCAAACACGTTGGTCTTCAGCCAGCGCTCGTACCGCTGCCGGTCTTCGATCGTCACCTGCGGGTATCTTTTACTTTCTGGCTGTGGCTCCGGCTGTTGAATTTGGGTAGTGTCGATTTTGTATGTTTTTGATTTGATGGCGGTCCTTTCTTCCTCTACCAACTGCAGGAAGGCTTCCAGGCCAATATCGGCCAGTAAGTATTTCAGACGTGCCTTGTTTCTCCGGGCTCTTTCTCCGTAACGGTCGAAAACCCGGATCACTGCTTCAGAAAAAGGAATAAGCTGATCTTCAGGAAGAAAGTCTTTGGCCAGGTAGGCCAGCATGGGCTGCGCGCCAAGACCACCGGCAAGCATCACTTTGAAGCCCCTTATCTCTTTTCCATTTTCTGTTTTTACTTTGGGGATAAACCCGAGGTCATGAATGAAAGAGAGCGCCGAGTCTTCGTCACTGGAAGAAAAGGAAACCTTGAACTTCCGGCCCATTTCCTGGCAAATAGGATTCCGCAGGAAATATTCGAAGAAAGCATGTGCATAAGGAGAAACATCGAAGGGTTCGTTGGGGTCAATGCCCGCTTTATCGGAGGCCGTCACGTTTCTCACGGTGTTGCCGCAGGCCTCGCGGATGGTAATGTTGTCTTGTTCTAACCGGGTCCATAGCTCGGGCGTCCTGTCCAGGCTTACGTAGTGGATCTGGATATCCTGGCGGGTGGTAGCGTGGAGATTGCTGCTGGCAAACTCGTCTGACAGGTCTGCAATTCGGCGCAACTGCCGGGTAGTCATTTTACCATAAGGTATCTTGATCCGCACCATCTGCACTCCCTCCTGGCGTTGGCCATAAATACCACGCGCCAGGCGTATGCTCCTGAACTTATCGTCATCCATCTGGAGATTTCGGAATTTTCCGATTTTTTCCGCCAGGTCCAAAATATCGTTTTGTACTACTGGATTTTCTAAACTTTCTAATTCACTTCTGAAGCTTAACATCGTTGATTTCCTTTTTTTTGATACAATAAAAAAAGCCTTTCCCAGCACACGGTGAGAAAGGCTTTTTGCTCTTTTATTTTATATTTTTCTATTCTATACCATAGAATTCGTCAAATAAAACAAACCTTTCACACCTATAAAAGTGCAACAGCAACAACACCAGTGCCAGCAGGCACATCGCTTGGATGCTGCTTCTTTTTGGTTCATTTTATTTGAGAAATAGTTCATGCGTAGTTGAAAACTAATTACAATTTTACGGCTGAATATTTTGATATGCAATAGCTATACGGAAAAATATTGCGAAAAGGTTTGCTTTGAACCAAAATAAATAACG
>CAYUJK010000377.1:0-3999 GCA_964444895.1 uncultured Roseivirgaceae bacterium | reverse complement strand
TATTGGAATACGAAAAGTATGAAATAGACGAAGCAAAAGACGGCGAGGAAGGCGTCAAAAAAATTGAAAAAGAGGACTACGACCTGGTGTTGTGCGATGTAAAAATGCCCAAACTGGATGGAATAGAGGTCCTGGAAAAATCTCATGAGATGGGCAAAGACGTGCCCTTCATTATGATCTCCGCGCACGGCACCATCGAAACTGCGGTAGACGCGGTGAAAAAAGGCGCCTATGACTTTATCCCGAAGCCTCCTGACCTCAACCGGCTGCTCATCACCATCAGAAATGCCCAGGAAAAATCAACCCTGGTAAGCGAAACGAAAGTGCTGAAGAAAAAAATCAGCAGAACGTATGACATCGTGGGCGAATCGAAAGCCATTTTGAAGGTGAAGGAAACGATACAAAAAGTGGCTCCCACTGAAGCACGCGTACTGATCACCGGTGAAAACGGCACCGGAAAAGAGCTCGTGGCGCGCTGGATACACGAGTCCAGCAACCGGTCTCAGCAAGCCCTGGTGGAAGTGAACTGTGCGGCTATCCCTTCGGAACTCATTGAGAGCGAACTATTCGGCCATGAAAAAGGGTCATTTACCTCGGCCATCAAACAGCGCATCGGCAAGTTTGAGCAGGCGAGCGGTGGCACTCTATTTCTCGATGAAATTGGCGACATGAGCCTATCGGCGCAGGCCAAAGTGTTGCGTGCTCTGCAAGAAAACAAAATAAACCGCGTGGGTGGCGACAAGGATATCTCCGTTGATGTACGCGTAATAGCCGCTACCAACAAAAACCTTAAAAAGGAAATTGAAGAGGGAAAGTTCAGGGAAGACCTTTTTCACCGCATCGGCGTGATATTGATCCTTGTGCCGCCACTGCGAGAACGCACGGAAGATATCCCCTTGCTGGTCGATAAATTTCTGGAAGACATCGCCGCGGAATACGGCTCAAAGAAAAAGGAAATTGAATCAGCGGCGCTGAAGGAACTACAAAAACTACCGTGGACCGGGAATATCAGGGAGTTGCGAAATGTAACCGAAAGGCTGGTGATTATGAGCGACAGCAAGATCACTCAGAAAGACGTGCAACAGTACGCGTAGCGGTGAGAGAAAAGCAAAAGCGTTTAACCGTATGTGTTAAACGCTTTGTGCGGGTTTCTCAATTTTTTTAACATCCTCCTTCGTATAGGTAGGACACGTCCTTTGTGTACAAGCGGCAAACGAAGCGGCAAATATCACGAGAGCTACAATTTTCAATTTCATGACTTTTCGAATTTTATTTTCAAACAAACAAAAATAAAGAAAAAATACCTATCTGAAATATAAATAAAATACAATGTAATATTATTTTTGACATAATTCAAGCAAACAGCAAGTTACACCCCCGGATTTCGGAGTTGTCAAACCTCCCCAACACTTCAAAACTTCCGTCTTCATTGGCCTTTCCCAGATCTTTTGTTTCAATAAAAGCGCATGAATCAACATTCGCAAGGTCGATAATGTTAATTCCTCCACTGCGACCCGGACTCTCCCACTGGAAGGGATCGTTGATTTCCCTGATGAGCACTTTCATCCACGAAGGACTGTAATACCTCCCCATCCCTGAAGAGTACGCCTGTGAGAGCAGCTCCGTCATGCCATATTCGGAATGTACTGTTTGAATACAAAACGCATCCCTTAGCCGCGAATGTACCTCATGCCTCACCAATTCTTTCCCCCTACCCTTCATTCCACCAGTCTCCATCACCATCAAACCAGGGAAGGATACCGGAAATTTTTCGGCAAACTCCAGCAGTGCATAGGTAACGCCAATCAACAGGGTTTTCTGATTTTGCTCTTTTAAAAGCGCGAGCTCATGGCTCAGCTCTTCATAGTTGTACAGGTAAAAACCGGAGTGGGACGAGCCGCTTTGTTGAATAAAATAGTCAACCATATATACCAGCGACGAGTTCCCTCTTTCGAGGTAAGAAGGCAACAACGCTAAAACCACAAAATCTTCCAGGGCTCCATAGCGCTGCTCAAAAATCGACCGGCTTATCTGCCGGTAAAACGCGGTGTCCCTCAGGTAGTGTCTGCTCGCGGTTTGCCCCGTGGTGCCCGAACTCTCAAAAATCACTTCTTCCTGCCAATCTCCGGTTTTTATAGCAAATTCCTTAAAAAAATTAATAGGTAAGAACGGTATGTCTTTGACATTTTTGACTTTTTGGGTGTCTATACCAATGTTTTGCAGAAAGGTCTTGTAGATTTCATTTTTTTGTGATTGAAAATGAAATAACTTTAATGCAAATTCATCAAAAGTTTCGTTATTGATTGTTGGTATTTGCCTCGTAAAACTTTCTGCGGTATTCACTTGTTGATTAATTTGATGGATAAAGTTAATAGAAAACCGATGACGCGCTTAACGCTAATCTTATTTTTGGGTGTAGTACTTCTGACCTCGTCCTGCTTCGACCCTCCAGAGATCCCTGTTACTCCCTCTATTTCGCTAAAATCCTTTACGTTTAAGAACATCCCGAATAACCAAATCCAGGACTCGATGATCTTAGAGCTGAACTTCGAAGATGGCGATGGTGATCTGGGGTTGGGCGACAACGAGTTTGCTCCACCCTTCCACGAGTTTGACTACGTGCTTTCAAATCAAAATGAATTTCTCAAACTGGGCGATCCGGGCACCCCTCCCTACAACTGCTACGACTATCAAAAGGTAGGCGAGGACACCTTTTATGTAACCAGAAACGATTACCACTTTAACATCCACCTTGACTTTTACCGAAAAGTAAACGGAGAGTTTCAGCGATTTGACCTCAGGGATCAAGGCGGCTGTATTCCGGGTTTCAGGGGACGCTTTTTCAGGCTAAACACATCCAGCAATGAACGACCTATAACGGGTGTACTGCGTTGGGGAATTCAATCAGCTTTTGCGGTTATCTTCAGGAATGATACCTTGAAATTCGACGCCTTTATCTACGACCGCAACGAACAATCCAGTTCCGAAGACAGGGATTTGAACAAAAGCAACGTAGTGGAAAGCAGGGAGTTTACCTTGTCGGAATTTTTAGGAGAAATATAGCTTGATGTTTTCAGCGCAAGAAAAGCTGCTACCAGGAACCTTTGCTTTTCTATATTCTGTCCATATCGATTTCATAGAGTTTGGGGAATTTCGCCGGATTGGCCTCGTGCATCATCAGGTAGGCGAAGTCAAACATATCTTCCACATTGGGCTTGGAGAAGTAGTCGCCATCACTTGCATAAGCGGGCCGGTGTTCCTTTGAAGAGACTGTTACGGGCGCTGAGTCGAGGTAGCGGTACCCGCCGTGCTTCACAAGCACCTGCTGCAACATATAGGCAGATCCTCCACCAGGAACATCTTCATCGGCAAAAATGACGCGGTTGGTCTTTTTCAGTGATTCTATAATGATTTGGTTGATGTCAAACGGAACAAGCGTTTGCACATCTATTACCTCTATCGATATCCCGTGTTTCTCCAGGTGCTCGGCAGCTTCCATCACTACCTTCACCATGGCGCCATAGGTCACCACGGTGATGTCCGTACCCTGCCTTAACACTTCGGGAACCCCCAGCGGAATGGTGAACTCTCCGATATTATCAGGAATCGTCTCTTTCAGGCGGTATCCGTTCAGGCATTCGATAAGGATGGCGGGGTCGTCTGAACGAAACATTGTGTTGTAAAAGCCGGCTGCCTGTGTCATATTGCGGGGCACAAGTACGTAGATTCCGCGCATGCTCCCCAAAATCATCCCCAGCGGCGATCCGGAGTGCCAAACTCCTTCCAACCGGTGCCCGCGGGTACGGATGATCACCGGGGCCTTTTGCTGCCCCACCGTACGGTATTGCAGGCAGGCGAGGTCATCAGATAATGTCTGCATGGCATAAATGAGGTAGTCCAGGTATTGGATTTCTGCAATGGGGCGGAGGCCACGGAGCGCCAGACCAATGCCCTGGCCTATGATGGTGGTCTCGCGGATACTGGTATCAGTTACTCTCA
>CAYUJK010000376.1:0-4013 GCA_964444895.1 uncultured Roseivirgaceae bacterium | reverse complement strand
CGCTTCGAGCGGGCTTTCCACAATATCTCATCGTGCCACTTCGTCTTCGGAAGGTTCTTAATAAATGTTGCTGCCGCTTTGGAATGTGTGGTCATTTCTTTTGTGTTCAGTGTTCGGTTTGGCGGTAATCGGTATTGCTTATGTGTGAAAGCTAAAGTGCTCCTCTTGCCGTCATTCCTACTCGCTCTGGAGACTTTCGGGGAGGAGCGCATCGTTGGGAAGCGTCCGCGAGAATCTCATAGTAGAATGTCCTGTGAGGACTCTCATTCACCAGATTCCCACGGCTTTCTCCTCGCGTCAAAAGCCTCGGAATGACGGTAAAGTAGACTGCCTCCTGCTCCTGCTAACTGCCACTCAACTCCCCCCATTCAACACCTCCGCGATATGCATTACCCTTACCTTACTTTTCTGCCGGCGAAGCAGGCCCTCCAGGTGCATCAGGCACGACATGTCGGCCCCGGTGATTACCTCGGCGCCATTGGCGATGTGGTCTTCTATCCGGTCCTGGCCCATCCTTACGGATACGGCTTCTTCCGATACGGCAAAGGTGCCTCCAAAGCCGCAACATTCATCTTTTCGGTTTAACTCAATCAATTGAATGCCTCTTACTTTTTCGAGCAAAGACCGGGGTTTATTGAAATTAGGCACATTGAGTTCCGTAGGTTTCGCCAGATGGAGTCCCCTGAGTCCGTGACAACTGGCATGCAGCCCGACTTTAAAAGGAAAGCTTGCTTCTATTTTTTCTACTTTAATGATATCCGTCAAAAACTCGCAAAGTTCGTACAGGGTGTCATGCAAATGCCTCCCTTCTTCAGACGAGGCATTTTTGAGGTGTTCTTTCACATGAAGTACGCAGCTACCTGAAGGACCCACCACGTAGTCGTACCCGGTAAAGCTTTTTATGAATAAGTCTAACGTTCCCTTGCCGTATTGATCGCACCCTGAGTTGGCCATGGGTTGCCCACAGCAAGTTTGGTTGAGCGGGTAGTCCACGTCCAGGCCTTGCTTTTCCAGGAGTTTCAGGGTGGCAATCCCCACTTGTGGGTAAAACTGGTCAACATAACAGGGGATAAAAAGTCCTACTCGCATTGTTTTTATAAATAATTTTCAAACATACGGCTTTCTCTTCAATCACTATCCTGTGGGGTGCCGGAAAATGCGGTGAGTAGGGCTGAAGTTTATAGTTGTTGGCGTTTCAGCATGGCAAAACAGAGATTTCCAACGAATATTTTACAGTTAGCGTAGAGCGTGGATGTTTTTAATCTTTTGGGCGAGTTCAGTTGCCCCGCCCTTCAGGGCGGGTGTAGAAAATGGTAGCCTATTACCAGGGCTTTAGCCCTTTCCCTCCCAAGAGCAAAAGGGCTGAAGCCCTGGCTTAACCGGGATATTTACTTGTCCGCGCCCTAAAGGACGCGGCAACAGATCGCTTCATTGCTCGCAAAAATCCAGAAAAAAATAAAAATGACCCCACTGGGTTTCTTAGACCTTTCAAAGCTTTCCCAAGTTAAAATCGCTGCGTTTGAACCTGCGAATTGGAGGGGGTAAGTTTCTGTCAGAAATTATTTTCTACCCTTACACAACAGGATAGGACGGATTGTTTTAGCCTTTACTTTTGTCGCATAGACTATCAGTGTCAACAAACAATTAATGAAATTAATACTATGGATGTTATAGCAAAGAAATTTCAGCATGTCGATTACTTATGGGATAACAAAAAAGCCGATGCACTGAAAGGAGATGAAGTAGGGCTGCTGATTTACCGGTCAAATATTCTGGGTGCCGATTTAAGAATTACGAACTACGGCGGTGGAAATACCAGCTGTAAAACAATGGAAAAAGATCCCCTGACCGGAGCAGAAACCGAGGTGATGTGGGTGAAGGGCTCAGGTGGCGATATTGGCACATTAACGAAAAGCGGTTTGGCCGGGCTCTATGTAGAGAAGCTGAGGGCCTTGAAAAATATTTACCGTGGACTTGAGTTCGAAGACGAAATGGTAGAACTCTTCAATCACTGCATCTACGACCTCAATTCCAAAGCGCCTTCTATCGACACACCACTGCATGCATTTTTGCCATTTACACATATCGATCACCTGCATCCCGATGCGGCCATAGCCATTGCGGCTTCCAGGGACGGCGAGGCGATAACCAAAGAATTATTTAAAGGACAAATAGCCTGGGTTCCCTGGCAAAGGCCGGGTTTCGATTTGGCTCTGAAATTAGAAAAGGCATTGAATGATAATCCAGATATTCGGGGCATTATGCTGGGAGGTCACGGACTCTTCACCTGGGGCGATACGGCCTACGACTGCTATATCAATAGCCTGGAGGTAATCGATACCGCTTCCGGCTATTTAGAACAAAATTTTGGAAAGAAAAGACCTGTATTTGGCGGCGCAAAACGTTCTTCCCTGTCAAAAGAAAAAAGAACCGAACAAGCTTCAAAATTAGCCCCGGTACTTCGTGGCCTGGCATCCAGCTACTCGCAAATGATCGGACATTTTACCGACGACGAACGGGTGCTGGAATTCATCAACAGCAAAGACCTCGATAAGCTGGCGCCCTTGGGTACGAGCTGTCCTGACCACTTCCTGCGCACCAAGATCCGGCCATTGGTGCTGGAGCTTCCTGCCGATGCAGATGTTTCGGACAAAGCAGCTATCAAAAAGCAACTGGAACCGGCGTTTGAAAGTTACCGAAAAGATTATCAGAAATATTACGAAGATCATAAGCGGCACAACAGTCCCGCCATGCGCGACCCGAACCCGGTAGTGATCTTGTGGCCCGGTGTAGGGATGTTTTCGTACGCAAAAAACAAGCAAACAGCCCGGGTGGCAAGCGAATTTTACGTGAATGCCATTAACGTAATGAAAGGTGCTGAGGCCATCTCGGAATATGTGTCGCTGCCCTTGCAGGAGGCGTTTGACATCGAATACTGGCTGCTGGAAGAGGCGAAGCTACAGCGAATGCCAAAAGAAAAGCCGCTTTCCCGAAAGGTAGCGCTGATCACCGGCGGCGGCGGCGGTATTGGCAAGGCCATAGCCGACAAGCTTTCTGCCGAAGGTGCCTGTGTGGTGCTTACCGATATTCACACGGATCGCCTGGATGAAGCCCTGAAAACCTACGGGAAAGATGTGGCTTCAACAGCAATCATGGATGTGACCAACACCGGATCGGTGGCGGCAGCTTTTGAGAAGGCTTGCCTGGATTTCGGAGGTGTGGATATTGTGGTAAATTGTGCCGGTCTGGCCATTTCCAAGCCAATTGAGCAAACCACAGAAAATGACTGGGATCTATTGCAGGATGTGATCGTGAAAGGCCAGTTTACGGCTTCACAAAAGGGAGTGGAGATCATGCGTGCACAGGGCTTGGGCGGTGATATCGTAAACATAGCCAGCAAAAATGGTCTGGTTTCCGGGCCCAACAATGTAGGATACGGCACCGCTAAGGCTGCGCAACTCCACATGAGCCGCTTGCTGGCCGCCGAGTTGGGGGGAGATAAAATACGAGTAAACGTAGTGAACCCTGACGCGGTAATCGAAGGCAGCAAAATCTGGGAAGGCGAATGGGCCGCAGGCAGGGCCAAGGCGTATGGCATAAGCGTGGAAGAATTGCCAGCATTTTACGCCAAAAGAACTATATTGAATGAAATTATTGGGGTAGAAGACATCGCTAATGGAGTATTTGCTTTCGTGGGCGGACTCCTCTCCAAAAGCACCGGAAATGTGCTAAATATAGATGGGGGAGTAGCGGCCGCTTTTGTAAGATAAAAGAAGCTCGAAGCCTGTCTGCCGACAAGGCAGGCTCAAAGCTCAAAGGTGAAAGCTGAAAGTAAGTCTTCCCTTTCAGCTTTGAGCTTAGTTCCAAGGCAAGGTTAAGCGTGGGAATCAAATAAACGATTCAACGATTCACCAAATAAACAGTCTCAATTAGTTTCCAATTTCCAAGTTCCAGTTAACTAACTATTACTATGAAATTAGATCCACAGCAAATCGCTGATCACAATAAAGGCC
>CAYUJK010000375.1:0-4015 GCA_964444895.1 uncultured Roseivirgaceae bacterium | reverse complement strand
GTATGGTTTTCGGGAAAATTAGTCTGCCTTTTTCTCAAAAAATTCCGTTCTTTACGTTATTGTTTCTAAATCAGAAGTTATGGCTTACCGATATATATTAACACTCGCAATTCTTTTCGCATTTGCTCTTTTCTCTTCATTCACGGGCAGCACGGAGAAAAAAGATGATAAAAACACATCGCAGATCACCTGGTACACCATGGAGGAGGTACAGGAGCTGATGAAAAAAGAAAAAAGAAAAATATACATAGACGTGTATACCGATTGGTGTGGATGGTGTAAAGTAATGGACAAAAACACCTTCACTGATCCCGACGTGGCTAATTTGCTCAACACAAAATTCTATGCTGTCAAGCTGGACGGCGAGGGCAAAGAAGACATTACCTTCAAAGATTATACCTTCAAATATGTACAAAATGGCAGGAGCGGATACCACGAACTGGCGGCAGCGCTTATGAATGGCAAAATGAGCTACCCCACATCCGTATTCCTGGATGAAAACTTTAATATGATACAGCCATTTCCCGGCTATCTCACACCCGAAAAGCTCGAACCCATCCTCGAATTCCTCGGAGACGACATCTATAAAACCCAATCCTGGGAAGATTACATGGCGAACCGGTAATTTCACAATTCAAAGATCGAATATCAATAAAAGCAGAAATTTGCTAAGCAATTGAAATCTAACCGGATAAGGGGGAACTTTTAAAGTCAAAAATCAATACTTTTACCATACGGGAATTGATTAATTATGGCTACCAACACACTGCATAGGAGTAATCCGTTTATGCGATTGCTTGTATTTCTCAATTACAAAATGTCGCTGATAGGTGCATCGGGAATGGCCGGTGTAGTCTACATGGTGAATATCGACTATGGCTACCTGCCCGCCGGAATTGCCGCTTCAAAACAATTTTTATACACCTTTTTTATCGGAGGGTTCATTCTCAAAATCCTCGAAGCCCAGATCAAATGGTATAAAAGTAATCTTTCCGGAATCTTGCTGGCTGTCTTTATCACCTCTGCACTTACTACCATTTTGGTTTACTCCGTACACAACCTCAAGGGCACGCCTGAGCCGTTCTATTCTACGGTTCCCACCATCTTCTTTGCCCCTATTGGGTTTATGGCAGTGGTACTTCAAAAGAAATACATCAAAAAAGAATCTTACCTGCAGTCAAAAGAATCCTTCAACTAATTCAGGTGAACGGAAAAACTGAATGTACTCCCTTTTCCTTCTTCACTGCGAAGCCATATATGGCCGCCGTTTTCTTCTACCAATATTTTCGATAGGATAAGCCCGAGCCCTGAGCCTACCTGGTCTACCTCGCCCGATACTCCCGCCGGTGTGCTTCCGTTCCGGTCAGGCGATGCGCCTGCCATAAAGCCATCAACACCAAACAATGTCTGCTGAAGATCCTCAGGTATACCACTTCCCTGGTCCACTACTTCCACCACGGCCTGGTCGTCTTTGCGATAGGTTTTGATCACCACCTTGCCGCCTTTTTTGGTATACTTTATGGCATTGGCGATCAGATTTTTGGCCACTATGCCTATCATCCCCTTATCGGCGCCCACGGAAAGCTGGTTTTCAAACTGCCTTTCGATCTCTACCCCCTTCATATCTGCCTGCTCTTTCAGAATGTCAAGTATGTCATTCACGAGGCGGTCGATCTGAAATTCCTCTTTTGTGATGTTCACTCCGTTCATCTGCGACTTGGCCCATATCAGCACGTTAGTAAGGAAGATCGACGTCTGGTTTACCTTCTGCTTCAGTTCGGAAGAGAGCCTGAAAAACTCCTCCGGAGATAAATAGCCCGAATTGAGCAAGTCTATAGTTCCTACCAGTGAATTCAGTGGGCTTCGCACTTCGTGAGATATGACAGAGAAAATTTTGTTTTTCAGGTGGTTGAGTTTTTCCAGCTCCCGGTGTTTATTTTCGATCTCCCTGTTTTGCTCTTCCAGCATACGAATCGAATGGCGGCGGATGATCGCATTCTTATAGAGCGCGTACGCCAACGCCGAAACCAGTAGCAGTACTACCATCGCCGCGATGACGAAGATTTTCTGCGTTCTGATCACTGCTTCCTGCGCCTCTCTTTCGCTCTTTAACAGCATGTTTTCACTTTCCTTGCGCTCGGTTTCGTATTTGAGTTTGATCTCATCCAATTGGCTCGCCACGTTGGTGCTATTAAGGCTGTCTTTTATCCATTCATACTTTTCAAAATATTCCAGGGCCTTTTCATGATGATTCAATTCTTTATAAATGGTGTAGAGTGTCTGGTAGTTGTCTTTGTCCTGTAGTCGCGAGCCCGACTTCTGCGAATATTCCAGGCCCTGCTCCGCAAACGCTATTGCCTGGGTATACCGGCCCGACAACAAATACGCTCTGGATATATTCCCCAAAGTATTCGCTACACTCCTGTAGTCCTCAAAATCCCGGGAAATTTCCAATGACTTTTGATAATAGGAAATAGCCCGGTCATGTTCGGCCAGCTTCACGTACACCAAGCCCATGTTATTGTAAATAGTAGCGATACCACGGCGGTCGTTTAGTGATTGGCGAATGGCCAGCGCATCTTCGTAGTACGTTAGTGAATGCTCATATTCGCCAAGCTCGTTGTAAATAATAGCGATGTTGTTCAGCGATTTGCTTACGCCGAGCTGATTGCTGAGTTCCCGCTCAAGTTCCAGTGACTGGGTAAAATATTCGAGCGCCTTGCGAAGATCATCTGTTTTATAGTATACGGCAGCTATGTTATTTTTCAGGGTGGCATTATGTCCGGCATCACCGGCTCTTTCGCTGAGCCGAAGCGCAGTATAAAAGTTTTCGAGCGCCAACTGAAAGCGCTCTGCCCGAAAATTGACCCTGCCCATCTCGGTGAGCAGCTCTATACTGTCATCGATATCAGCGTTAACCAACTCGGTACGGAGGCTATCCACGTCATCTCCGCTGTACGCCGGACGCACAAAACCTATAATCAACAAAAACCAAAAAGCAGCCATGGGCGCTTTTTTAAGCATGTTACAATTCAAAGGGATATAAATTTATATTATTCATATAATTAATTGCACTAAATTAATAAAAAGAATGGCTGTTCCGAGGAATAAAACATCTTAAAACATTACATCATTAGATATATAGATAATTCCGCCAAGTGCCCTAATTTTGAAGCCTTTCTGATAGCAGTTAAATATGGTTCAAAAATATTCTTTCGCCTTTTTACTACTTGTGGCAGTGTGGAGCGAGGCTTTTTCACAGGCGATTTTACAGCAAAATTTTTACGGCAATGTGACAGATAGCCATACAAAAACACCATTGTCTGCCGTAAGTGTACTTATCCAAAACAGTGAATTTGAAAAAGGCGCCACCACCGATACACTCGGAAACTTTCAATTTAAAGGCATTCCCGTCGGAAGATACCGCGTAACGCTAAGCCACCTGGGCTATGGAAGAGTGCAACTGAACGACGTGTTGATCGAATCGGCCAAGGAGAAATACCTGGAAGTAGAACTGACGGCCATGGCCCGGCAATTAGACGAAGTGAGCATTTCAGCTGCATCATCGGCACACGAAATTGAAAACATTGGTTCGGTTCGGTTTTCCCAGGAGCAATCGCAGCGTTTTGCCGCTACCTTTTACGACCCCGGACGCATGGGGCTCTCTTTTGCCGGTGTCACCAGCACCAGCGACCAGGGAAACAGCTTGTCTATACGCGGAAATGCCCCCCACACCAACCGGTGGCGACTGGAAGGCGCGGACATCGTAAACCCCAACCACCTGACGAATGCCGGTACTTTTACGGACCGGATCTCGGTTTCCGGCGGGGGCGTTACGCTGATCAGCGCGCAACTGATGAGCGATACCAAATTACAAACCGGGGCGCTGCCCGCTGCCTACAGCGACGCCCTTGGCGGTATCATGGACGTCAACTTGAGAGCAGGCAATCGCTATAAGCGAGAGCACACCCTTCAGGCGGGGCTTTTAGGCATTGACCTGGCCACCGAAGGGCCT
>CAYUJK010000374.1:3116-4024 GCA_964444895.1 uncultured Roseivirgaceae bacterium | reverse complement strand
TTAACTGTGGAAATAGAGCAGATTATTAGATCTAGAAATCTCAATGTGATCTGGCACAACCGATTCTTGTCATCACCCGAGCTGGATCAATTGGTAGCACGTTCTTCGTTTGTGATTCTGTCTCATATGGAAAAGAGCATGATTGTGAGTGGTGCCGCATATCACTCATTTACCTATGGTGCGAACCTATTGGTTCGGGCTGGCGAATTTGGAAAATATTTGGAGAAGAATTTTACTGGGGTGTTCACTTTTTCCCTGAGCGAAATTGCAACAACTATCCAGCAATGTAAACCGGTGCCATATGGCGAGGTAATGTCCCGCGCACATGAAGTATGTGGGGATGAAGTGATTGGGTCGCAATGGCGATCATTGCTAAATACGGTGTCTCACGCATGAATCCTTTGGTCAGCGTTTATCTACCTACTCACAATCGAGCGCATGTATTGCCGCGCGCAATCGAAAGCGTTTTGTCTCAGGATTATAAAAACTGGGAACTTTTGATAATAGATGACGGAAGTACGGATGATACGGAAGCTTTGGTCAAGTCTTACATTGATCGAGTTGACAATGTTCGATACTTTAAAAATAACACTCCTAAAGGAGCCTGCGTCGCGAGAAATGTAGGTATTCATAATGCAAAAGGAGTTTTTGTAACCGGTCTGGATGATGACGATGCGTTTACTCCAGATCGTCTTTCGACCCTGGTCGCTGCGTACAGTGATGATTATTCCTTTGTCTGTTCTGCCTGGAAGATGGTTCCTCGTACTATTCGTAATACACTTCGCGACATATTGCGTTATCGCTCCGGTTTGATATCACTGCAGGATATTCTGGATGCCAATCAAGTGGGTAATCAGGTATTGGTCAAGCGGGACAGGATATTGGCTTTGGGTGGTTTTGATGAATCG
>CAYUJK010000374.1:0-3106 GCA_964444895.1 uncultured Roseivirgaceae bacterium | reverse complement strand
CGCTAACCGCTTGGCAAGATTATGATATGTGGGTGAGATTAATCCAGGCATACGGGCCCGCATTTAAGCTGGCAAAAAAGACCCAGATTATTTATGAGCAGAGCTCTATCGGGCAGCGTATTTCAACTTCGCCAAAAAGAATTCAAGGCATAAAACTTTTTCGCGAAAAGCATGGAAGCATTATGAATGAAAAACAGTTGAAGCGTGTCGAAGCTTTGTTAGGTGAGATCTAATGGTACTTCGAATATTTCTAAAGTTAGGTGGCCTTTGGCGGGTTATCTTTTGGAAGATGCTCACCAATTTCAAATGTCCCGTGGGGTCGACGGTTGGTCCATATTCCATTGCTCGAATATCGGGTGGCGGAAGCTTCGTGTGTAAAGGCGTCCTGCATGCTAGGGATACATTCAGGTTAAATATAGTAGGGGGCAAAGTTACCGTAGCGGGACGAGTGTTTTTCAATTCATATGTCTCCATTTCCTCGGTGCAGTCAGTTGAGATAGGTGAGGGCTGTCTTTTTGGGGAGAATGTCAAGATATACGACCATGATCATGAGTATGGTCACGGAATCAAAGTAATTGATAGCGGACTTGTTTCCAAGCCTATCAAAATCGGTAATAACGTCTGGGTAGGCTCGAATGTTGTGATACTTAAGGGTGTAAGTATTGGTGACAATTCCGTTATTGGTGCGGGGACTATTGTTACTAAAAACATTGATTCAAATAATGTTGTTTTTTCCAGGCAAAATCTAACTGTGCGCGGTCAAGCGTGAAAAGCGTTTCTAGTATGCACCGTTCTTTTTCCGCAGGAATTTGCGTCTTACTAGCGCTGCTAGTCACCTTTCAATTTGAAGTGTTGCCGTTTGGCAGATATGCGGCTCCAACTCTGCTGGCAATATTTGTTTTTGTGTTGGCATCCTATAGATTGTATCTATACCCTTATCTTTCTTCGGATGGAGCTCTTTCCAGGGTGGAGACCAATGTGATATGGGCTCTTTTTCTATTAGTAGTGTTTGCCTCCAATCTGCATGCTTCCGCTTCTTCGTTAATTTACTCGGTTGTGAAAGCTTTTGTGGCAATGATTCTTTTTTATTTCGGTGTTTTCCTTTCGAGGGATCGGCACGCTACGGAGCGAATCGTCAGATATGCATTATGCCTGTCCATCTGTTTTTTATCTATTGAGTTGTTTTTTAGATTAAGAGAGGTGGGCTTCGACGTTGTTAGTATCATTTTGGCCAACTTCTATCTGTTGAAAGTCACGGGTATTATGTTTAATGATACCAATGCTCTTGGTATCTACGTGTTTTTGCTTTTAGTGTTATATGAAGTTAGAGGGGATGCTTTTAAGAATTGTCGTTTCCTGTCGCTAGTCATTTTCGCCTCGTTATTATTTTTTCTCCTGTTTTCGTTTTCTCGGGCCGCTATGGCATCTTATGTTGCATACAAATTGTTTTTGTGGTTTGTCCGTTCGCGAAATAGAAAATCTGAAGTGCTGTTGCTTTTGGCGGTTTTGTTAGCCATTTCGCTGCTTTTGGCTTATTGGCTTCCTAAGTTTTTTCAGTTTGTTCAAAGTGATTCGTCCGGAGAGACGAAGCTGGCTATTTTCTCGTCAATGTTTGCCATTATGCACAATCTGGGTGCATTCGAACTCCTATTTGGTTTGGGGTTTCAGGATGGGCCTTGGTTGTATTCATATGAAGAGGGCAAGTTTGCCCATGCTGTGATTCCCATCATTTTGGGGTCATTCGGACTTATTGGATTGATTCTCTACTATCTGCTTTTTGTAGTTCCGATTATTTCATATCGGAGCGTTAGGGGAGCTGCATTGTTTTTTGGTACTTTTTTGCTGGGGTTGTCGTTTTTGCCGCCGCTTTATGAAATGCTTTTTTTCGTGTTTGGATTGTGTATAGGTGTGGATAAATTCCAAAGAGGCGATCGTGTTGCTATTGCTGAGTAACTCTCTCTCCGGCGGCGGTGCCGAAATCGTTGCAAGAGAACATCGCAACAAACTGCTTCAAGCCGATTATGATGTTCGTGTAGCTTCGTCCGAGCCTGGCTCGGACTGTCAGCTACTGGCGTGCAAGGCCAATATATTTTCCGCAATTTTCGGTTTTCGAAATTTTATTCGATTGCTTCGCTATTTGTTTGCTACAAAGCCAAAAATTGTTCATTGCCACAATTTTCTGCCAGAACTTTCGCCATCTGTACTATTGGCTTTGAATATATATAAGAAATTCCGTCCTGTCTTTATTTGTCAAACACTGCATGATTTTCATCCTGCGTGTCCAAATTCCTCCTTATATAGGGATTCTGAGAATACCACTTGCCGCGCGTGCATTGGTGCGTCGAAATTTCAGGTGGTTCGCAAAAAGTGTTTTCGCGGCAGTCTGCCAGGTTCTGTCTTTAAATATGTTCGTTACATGATTTTTCGCTATGTATTGGGGCACAGAAAAGTAGTGGATCTGTTTTTGTGCCCCAGTGAGTTTATGCGGGAAGTGATGATGGCTGATGGAATAAGCTCTGACAAATTGATGTTTCTCCAGAATCCGCTTTCTTTCCCCCCCGTTTCATCGTTCGATCCCAAGATGAATGGTGAAGGTATTTTGTACATGGGGAGGCTTTCCAAGGAAAAAGGCGTGGCTCTGCTACTTGAAGCCGCTGCCAAGGCCAATATTGAACGGCCAATTTATATCTGTGGGGACGGGCCCGAGCGCGAGAAATTGGAGCAATACAGCAGGGAGCTAAATTTGCGGACGGTGGAGTTTTTAGGTTTTCTATCCAAACCGGAATTACAGGCCGTAGCGCGGAAATGTTCGGTTTTGGTTCTGCCTTCCATCTGCTTCGAAAATGCCCCAATGGTGCTTTACGAAGCCCTGTCTCTAGGGTTGGTTCCAGTTTGCTCCGATATCGGTGGTATGCGGGAGTTTGTCGAGCGTCATGCAATTGGCAGAATGTTCACGACAGGTTCTTCAGATCATCTGGCGTCTGTTCTGACGGAGCTGCTGAAGTCTGATGCCATGGTGGATGAGCAAGTGAAAATTGCTCGGTATTGGGAGGCCAGTATTGACCAGTCCGGCGAGGCCCGCTACCGTAGCCAGATTTTGTCTCTC
>CAYUJK010000373.1:2499-4030 GCA_964444895.1 uncultured Roseivirgaceae bacterium | reverse complement strand
GTCGGAATCCCGGAGAGCCGCCGACTCAGTATCAAAATCCCAGGAACGGAAGTAACGCTGAAGGCGGTCTACGACAGCTCTTTCCGTAACCGGCAATTTCTGATAAACCTGCCAGTCATTGGAACTCAAACCAGGATTCAGCACATATTTTTCATTGACAAGCTTGATGGCTATGATGCGCTCCACCCTTTTTCGGTCTGCAAAGGGTAAAGACTGGAAAAACTGCAACGCACTACCCCTGTTATGGCTCCAAATATCCTCCCTTGACTCAGCAGGCGTCGGCTTTTCCGCGGCCCGCTTTACAGGTTGAGCTTCATACGCCCGAAGCGGTTTGCCCGCAGTTACCGCTGTCATTGGTTCAGGGCTTTCCATCGTGGTCAATTCCGGTTCCTCGATCAACTCTTCTTCGGTACTCACTTCCCGGGCAGACGCATAGGCCTCGCCTTCATAGTCTTTTACCAGGGACAGCGAGCTTTTAGGAGCGAAAACCGGGCTTGGAGTTTCAGATAACTTTCCTGGCTCTGCCTTTTGGGAAACCTCGTCTTTGATCAGCGGGGTATTCATAGCAATGAATTCCTGCTGTATCTCGAAAACATTCGAGGTCATGAGGCGGTAAAATTTCCGCTGCGTTTCTAAGGGATGCTGATGAAACCAGGAAATGTCCTCGGCCGATAAGTTCAAAATATCTGAACCTGTATTTTCGAAGTAAGCTGCAGCCATTCTGTCAACAAAAAAACGCTCCTCTTTTGACAATGCCGCCAGTAGGATTTTGTCTTCTTGTTTTATTCTTTCCATGTCCGCCTCAGGTATGGCGGCAATTTGTTCATCTATTGTTTTATTCACCTGCTTTTTCTCTGCTTTGCCCAGCGCAGAATATATACCGTGATCAGCAGGTAAAAATTTCGGCGCCAACCCGTAGAGCTTTGCTGCAAAAAGAGAAGCATACAACGAATGATGCTCCGAATCCATCAAAACCGCCGTGTTATTTGGCTCTTCCTTGCGGTTGTTCACAAATGTGTAGACATCATAACCTCCCTGACCGTCGGGTCTGTCGGAAGTCATAAAGCCCTGCTCGTCATTGGCAATGAGGCTTTGATCGTTGTAGGAAGAGTTAAAGGGCAAGCCTGCATTGACCACCTGGCGATTTCCGTTCAGACCCTTCACATAAAAAATATCCATTCCGCCGAAGCCCGGGTGGCCGTCTGACGCGAAAAAAAAGGACCCGTCGCTCCCGCAAAAAGGAGTAGTTTCTTCGAAAGGAGTATTAATGGGCTCGCCAAGATTTACTGCACCGGACCACGTTCCGCTATCATCCTTCACAACAAACCAAATATCGTATCCGCCTACACCGCCTCTTCTGTCAGAAGCAAAGAAGAGTGTATCGCCTGCGGCGGAAAGCGCTGGAGCTTTCGCGCTGGATTCCGGGGCGTTAACGGCATCGCCAAGTGCTGTCGCCTTGAGCCAAATACCATCTACCTTGTAGGAAGCGTATATCCTGCACCTATCGCCATGGCACCGTGTAAAATAGTAT
>CAYUJK010000373.1:1288-2399 GCA_964444895.1 uncultured Roseivirgaceae bacterium | reverse complement strand
TGAAGGTGGTATTCGCATTTTCCGAGAAGAAAGCGGGCATCATGGTACTCCGGCGACTGATGCAGGGCTTTCTCGCACCATTCTATGGCTTGTAAAAAATCCTTTTGAACAAACGCTCTTTCGGCCTCCCTGTAAAACTTTCTTGCTTTGCCGCTCTGTGCAATAGCGGCCTCAGAACACAAAAAAAAGCATAACAATAGTGTGCAAAAACTAAGGCTGGTAGTTTTCATGGTTATGGACTGTGGTTTAATACTAACTAATCTGCTGACTGACTTCCTACTAAATTAGGAATAAATTTGGTAAGGTAAAAACGGCAATTGGTCAACAAGGGGGACGTCACCTATCATGCCTTGAAAAAGTAGAGAAAACAGGAAGACGCGGTCTCTGTCTTCCTGTTACATAATTATTTTTACCAAGCTGGTATCTTGCCCATAATGCCAAATGACGCGTTGAAGGGCTGGTAGTCGAAGTCCACGTGCGAATCATACGGAAAAGAAAAGCCAAACTGTGCCTGAAATTTGAAATTTGGCCCGCCTACCTTCAACGTAATAGCAGGTTCCATCATGATCTCTTCGGTAGAAAAATTCACCGGCGTACTGGCAGATACTTGCTCAAACTCATAGAAATTCAAATAGGAAAGTCTGTAGCTGATGGCTCCTTCAAATACCTCATTGCCAAGACCCAGGTTACCCTGGAGAAAAAGCCGGTCGTATTTTCCTCGCGCTGTCACACTTTGAGGACTGATAAATGTGTAGGTATCATAGGCCTCCCCCACACCTCTTCCGTAGCCGCCATACACTTCGTACCGGCCTTTGCCGCCAAAAGTGTTGTAGTAGCCGAGGCCGAGGTCATAAAAGCGGTGCTTGCGGTAGTTGGACGAGTCGCTGGTTTCGCGCACGGCAAACGCAAAGTTGCCCATCACTGCCAGATGGTCAACTACTGAAACGGCAGCTTGTAAGTTCGTGCCGTTGGAGCCATGGGCGGCGCCCAGTTGTATTTCGCCCTTTTCGGTAAAAAGCGGAACATTGTGATTGCTGGGAAGGTAGATAGGCGCACACGATTGTATCATCGCCACTGCTGCCAAAGAGAGGATTATCAGGGTGTTTTTCAT
>CAYUJK010000373.1:0-1188 GCA_964444895.1 uncultured Roseivirgaceae bacterium | reverse complement strand
TTTCATAGTCTCGATTATTGTTGAAAGGTAAAAATAGCAATAGGAGATTTACCAAAAATTCGAATTTTATACGAAAACCTACCTACACCATTTATTTTCAGCAGGATAGGTATTGCTTTTTACGCAGCGCACCTGCAAAAAACACTGTTGTTGCGTATCTTTCAGCATGTTTATCAATCTATACAAAATATGTTTATAGGTCATTTTGCAGTGGGCTTTGGAGCCAAAGCCGCTGCTCCGAGAGTATCATTAGGGATGTTGTTTATTGCCGCCCAATTACTTGATCTGCTCTGGCCCATTCTGCTACTTTTGGGTTTAGAGCATGTGGAGATCGATCCGGGAAACACCGCGTTTACCCCTCTGCATTTTACGCATTACCCCATTACCCATAGCCTGCTAATGGTGATGGTGTGGGGCGCTCTTTTTGCCGGCATATATTGGCTCTGGAAAAAAGACATGAAAGCCGCCATAGTGCTGGGTATCTGTGTGGTAAGCCACTGGGCGCTAGACCTCCTGGTGCATGGCCCGGATTTACCTCTTTACCCGGGCGACTCTCCATTGGTGGGATTGGGTATCTGGAATTCCATTGGCGCCACGGTGCTTGTAGAAAGCATTATTTTCACCGCGGGAGTAGCCTATTATATCAAAGCCACTCGCACCAAAAACAAAGTGGGAACCTACGGCCTGTGGGGCCTTATTATCTTCCTTGTAGCTATCTATATCATGAACATAGTAGGCCCGCCACCACCCGACACAATGGCCATCGCCTGGGCCGGAAATCTTCAGTGGCTATTCGTAATATGGGCTTTTTGGATCGACAGAAACCGAGAGCTTCGTCCAAAAAAATAGTGTAAAATTTCCTTCTTCCGGCACTTATTCCAAAAATGTCCTAATCAACCCGGCTACTTTCTTGCCTTTTTCCATAGGAGGTATATGGCCGGCCCTTTTGATGACGTCGAGACGGGAATTGGGGTAGAAATTGTGTAGTTGGTAAGCCAGCTCCACGGGGATGATTTCATCGTTTTTTCCCCAGATGATCTGCACCGGCCCGGAATAGGCAAAATCCCATTTGGTGATCTCTTCTTCAAATTCATACTGAAAGTCTATCATTCTCCTTTTGTGGCCGAGCGTATCAGCATAGAATTTCTCAGCGGGTCCGTCGAGCACAAAACCCGGCATGATCACCGG
>CAYUJK010000372.1:2575-4049 GCA_964444895.1 uncultured Roseivirgaceae bacterium | reverse complement strand
GCCAGTTTGGATATCACATTATCGAGGTAACGGAGCCAGCTACCGATGCTTCGCTCACAGTAGCTTCAATAGCAAGGGAAATAACCCCCAGCAGTGGTACATTAAATGATGGGTACTTGAAGGCCGAGCTATTGGCCAGCTCCAGCAGTAACTTCAAGGAGTTTATGGAAAACGCAGAAAAGGAAGGCCTGGAGGTGCTCACGGCCGAGAAAATTGGTAGAAACGAAAGAAGAATAAACGTGATCGGTAATGCCCGTGCCGTGGTGCAGTGGATGTACCGAGACGCCGCAGTAGGTGATGTGTCGAAAGTATTTGAGCTGGACAATACGTTTGTTGTGGGCGTACTTACCGGGAAAACGGAGGAAGGCATCGCTCCATTTGATGAAGTAAAAGACCAGGTAACGGTGAAGGTGGAAAACCAGAAGAAAGCTGCGGTGATCATCGACAAATTAAGCGGAACGAGTGGAACGCTTGACGAGAGAGCAAGTGCTTACGGCGAAGGCGCAAGTGTGTATACCTCTAGCAATCTGAAATTTTCATCGAATACCCTTCAGACTGTTGGTTTTGCTCCAGAAGTGGTAGGAGCTGTCTTTGGCGCTGAGAATGGCGACATCATCGGACCTAAAGAGCTTGAAAACGGAGTGATCATCGTAGAAGTTCAGGCAGTGACACATGCACCCGAAATAGCAGACTACTCTGTCTACAAAACCCAGATGGAAGACAGAGCGGGCGGAAGAGTGTCTTACGCCTTGTCAGAAGCCATCCGCGAAGCGGCGGACATAAAAGATTACAGGTACAAGTTCCACTAAGGGGCAGTACGAAAAAAGGACTATATGCCGGGGTGTTTCATCATCCCGGTTTTTTTGTGCACTTTGACTCCGATCATTACCAAATCGTTATTCACCAAATTTGACGTATGGGTAAAGCCAAATTCCACAATAGCTTGGCCTGGGTTAAAGTCAAAGAACATCAGTTGGTTGGTGTAATTGTTTCACAATGAGAAGTTTTGCATCTCATTGACTGATGAGTTTTTGTTCGCAGTCTGACAGCATCGTCAGATCTTCTGGATGGAAAATTCACTGAATTTTCCGGGGTAATTTTAGTACATTCAAAAATTGATAAAATAAAAATAGACAGTAATGGCAGAAAGTTATGCGGCATTTCGGGAAAAGCTGGATGCGGAACACAAGTGGCCCACTTACTATATGTTTAAATTTATCGTGCCCCGGGAGCAGGAAAGTGAAATATACAAGGTGCTACCCCGGGAAAACTGGACCAGCAAGGCCTCGAAAAGCGGCACATACATAAGTTTCACTGCCAAGCTTTACCTCTCGTCGAGTCAGGAGGTAATCGATATTTACCAGAAAGCCCATAAGATCAAGGGGGTTATTGCCCTTTGATATCAACAGTACCAGGTCAAAACTGCGGCAAAAACCTACCCGTGCCCAGCCTCGATGAGTTCCTTCAGGTGAGC
>CAYUJK010000372.1:0-2475 GCA_964444895.1 uncultured Roseivirgaceae bacterium | reverse complement strand
AAGTGATGATATATATGAAAAAAACTATCTTTGATCGATTTATATTCTTCTTTGCTTAGGCTATCTTTAATTTTCATCTGTTTAAAATTTTTTGATTTCTGAATATTCAAAAAATTTGAATACATTCAGGAACTCCCATAAACTTGTTTTAATCATCACTCTGCGTGAAATTTCAGATTAAAAAAGTTCATGGTCGTTTCATCTGTATACAATTTTGTTTTTAAAGTTTAGTTGACGTGTTGTTGGTTTGAATTTGTTTTGTCTAAAATAAGTGTTTATCACCGTAAATCAGAAATAGTTTTGAAAAAAAACCTTTTCGCAATAGCCTTTCCAATTGCCCTTTTCCTGTTGCTTTCGTGCGGTACGCAGAAGACCGGAGAAAAAGAAACGTCTTCGGAGAATGAATCTGCCGATAGTCTGCAGCAGAAGCCAGCAGCTCAAAATGAACAAGAGGAGATGGTACAGGAATATGAAGTCCTCATTACGGAATATGAAGATCCCGAAAGAGAAACATGGCAGAATCCTACACTTGTCCTTGATAAATTGGGGGATATGGAAGGGAGCACGGTAGCAGATATTGGCTCGGGCACAGGGTATTTTACATTTCCGCTTGCTGCTGTGGCGGGCAAAGTGATCGCGATTGACATAGAATCCAAGTTTCTCGATTATATTGAAGACCTCAAGCTGGATTACCCGCCGGTGGTATCGGATGTCATAGAAACGCGGCTTTCGCAAGAAGATGACCCCATGCTGAATGAAGGGGAAGTGGACGCTGTGCTGATGGTAAACGTGTATTCCTATCTCAATAATAGGGTAGCCTACTTGACAAAAGTGAAGAAGGGCATCGTATCGGGAGGGCTTATCCTTATTGTAGATTTCAAAAGGGGGGAATTTCCCGTGGGTCCGGCCGAGGAGTTAAAGGTGCCCTCGGAGCAGGTAGCGACGGACTTGGAACTGGCCGGATTTGAGGTGTCGGAAGTAGATCGTCAGAGTCTTAAATATCAATATATCGTAAAGGCCGTGGCGCACTGAAGGCCACCGGCAGGAAAGACTGTTTTTTCCAGGCTAACCAAAACCGTTTATGTACAAAGTAATAGTACTGTCCTTGATCCTTTTCATGCTGGGAGCTGAACAAAAGCTGTTTTCTCAGCAGCTCTCTACCCGTTCTTATATTAGCCTGATTACCGCGGCGCCGGGCGAAGATCTTTATTCGGTCTTTGGGCACAATGCGCTCCGGGTAAGAGACGATTCCCTCGGCATAGATTGGGTGTACAATTACGGAACCTTCAGCTTCGAAGAGCCCAACTTTTACCTGAAATTTATGAGGGGAAAACTGAATTACATCCTTTCTGTTGCGCCATTCGACCGGTTTTACCTCAGCTATCAATATGAACAACGCGCTCTATACGAACAAATTCTAAACCTTTCGCAGGGGCAAAAGCAGCGACTGTTTGATCGTCTGAATGAAAACTACCTTCCGGAAAACCGGGCTTACAAGTACGATTTTTTCTTCGACAACTGTGCCACCCGGGTTCGGGATATTGTCAAGGAGGTGTTGGCCGATTCTTTGGTGTACGGTTCCACACACGTTTCTGATGAAAAGACTTTCCGGGACCTGATCGATATTTACCTGGAAGTGACCCCCTGGGCCGATTACGGCATAGACCTGCTGCTGGGCAACCCTACGGATGCGGTGGCTGCCAGCGAAGAATACCTTTTTTTACCCGATTTCATGGACTCGGCATTTCAACATTCCCGGATTATACATCAGGAGGGAGAGAAGGACCTGGTGCTGTCCCGAACGGTGATTCTAAAATTGGATCGTGTTTCTCCACAATTCAGCTGGTTTAACCCGGTCTCGCTGAATGTTTTTTTGTTGGTGGTATCGCTTGTTCTGTGCGTTCTGGGCTATTTCCGCGGTAGGCGGTACGCCTGGTTTGATAAAGCCGTCTTCACAGCCATAGGCCTGGTAGGATGGCTTATCGTATTTCTTTGGTTTTTTACTGACCACATTGCCACGAAAAACAATTTGAACCTGATATGGGCGTGGCCGCTGTTTTTCCCATTTATTTTCTTTTTGTTTAGGGAGAAATGGAAAACATTGAGGCTTGTAGTTTTCGTAGTATTTAGTATGGTTTTGTTGGCGCTCCTGGTTTCGTGGAATGCTCTTCCACAAGCGCTGCACCCTTCGCTGGCGTGGTTGTTTCCGGCCCTGCTGCTTAGGAGTGCCTTCCAGGTGTTTTATGATGTAAAACTTTCTAAAGAAAAAAAACATGGTATTTAAAGAAAAAGACAATTCCCTTACGACCACTCTGAAATTTAAAGATTTTCGTCAAGCTTTCAGTTTCATGACGCAGGTGGCCATGATAGCAGAAAAGATGGATCACCACCCAAACTGGTCTAATGTGTACAACGAAGTACATATCGAACTCACCACACACAGCGCCGGAAGTACCGTTACGGAAAAAGACCACC
>CAYUJK010000371.1:0-4071 GCA_964444895.1 uncultured Roseivirgaceae bacterium | reverse complement strand
GTATTGGTGATACCTCCATACCACTTAGGGCGGTTTGTGCCGCGCACCACCATATCATCGCCCGTGATCCGGTAGTCCCGCTCGTCGGGCACACCATCGCCATCCGAATCAACTGTAAGTTGATCAACTACCTTGATCGTACCCGGGTGGAATCTGTGGCCATTTTCATTGAATTTGGTCATTTCTTCGAGATCTTCCGCCGAATTCCCCCAAATACCATCATTTTCATATTGGAAATAAACCTGGAGAGGCTGGCCGATAAACCAGCGTTGGGCAATCATATCTTCTTTGCCATTTACAAGCTCTAAAATCTCTTCTCGGTTAGAGGACCAGTTAATATCCGTAGTCCACGAGAAGTTGGGTGTTTCTATGTTCACCGTAGAAAGAGTAATCTCTATGCCTCTGTTTTGAGTTTTTCCTATATTCTCCCATTTAGTGACATATCCGGATACCGCTGGAAGCGTTTTTTCCATTAATAAATCGAAAGTGTTCTGCTTGTATATTTCAACAGATCCTGCTACTCGTCCCCTTAAAAGCGTAAAGTCGACACCGAAATTCCACTGCGCTGTTTTTTCCCATCCCAATAGTGGGTTTTGTACCAGTTGAGGTAGATAGCCAATAGCAGGACTTCCGCCAAATACATAAGGGTTTCTACTGAGGGGGCCTGACCATAGGTAAGGTGGCACCGAAGAGTTACCTACTACACCATAGCCAAAGCGGGGTTTTAGTTCATTCACCCAACTCAACCCACTCAAAAAGGCTTCATTTTGCATCTTCCACGCGATGGCAAAAGAGGGGAAGAAATCCCATTTATGCCCCGGCGCAAGTACCGAAGCTCCATCAAAACGTCCGGTAGCTGTGAGCAAGTACCTGTCATTCAATGTGTAGTTCAGTCGTCCCATATACGACATGAGCGCGTTTTCGGTAAAACCTGTTCCGTATCCATCGGGCCTGCCGTTGGTGTTTGCGCCGAGGTCATACCACCGGCTGATGTCGTAAATAGTATTGGATACATTCGCATTCACATTCTCACGGCGGTTGTGTTGGGCTGATTGCAATAAGGTTACTCCAATATTGTGTGCGCCTCCAAAAGTTTTGTCTATGTACAGGAGGTTCTCTACAATCCAGGAAGTGTTCTCTTCCGTGTTATAGCCAGCGGTGTTCGGGCGGTTGGAAAGGTGGTTAGTAGCCTCTGGTCCAGTCCAGGAGCCCCTTCTGAAATTGCGGTATTGCAACCCGTAATTTCCCCGGTATTTGAGCCAGGGGGTAAATTGGATTTCGGCAAACGTATTCGACAATATTGAAGTAGCTCTCCTTTCGTTTGTCGCCTGTTCGATATCGATCAGGGGATTCCATAGATTAAGGTTTCCACCTGCATTTCGGATCCAATTTCCGTTTTCGTCTTTTGGCAAGGCGTAAGGAAACTGGTCAAGTGCACGGGAATACAGGTCCTTGGGGCCTGTATTTGAGGTGTTAGGAGGTAGTACTCCAAAATTTTGCACCGAAAAGGAGCCAATTATTGATGTGCCAAGCGTAAGCCACTTATTCGGTGTAATATCGCCGTTGATATTGGCGGTATATCGTTTAAAGTCCTGATCTCTTTGCACACCTACCTGGTCAAAATACCCCAGTGACAAATACAATCGAGCGTTTTCCGTACCTGTATTGAGACCAATTTGGTGGTTTTGGGTAATTCCCTGCCGTGTAGCATCTTCGGCCCAGTCATAGCTTCGTATGTTTTTCGAGTTATAGATAGGCACTTGCGCCGGCCATCCCATAGCTTGCTCTTCGGCTGTGGTGTTACGCATCCTGGGCGTTACACCAAACTCCTCCCATTCATAACCCATCCACACAGATTCTCGGGCCACTACATCCTGGGAAAGTCCCATGCGTTCAGCGTCTTCAAAAGGATCAGGGTATCCGGGAACTACGGGGGAGTTGTGATCCGTAAATTGGGCTGTACCATACAAACCGCCATTCATCAGACTTTCTCTCCAACGGTCTATGTACTGTCCGCCGTCCATCCAGTCCGTAAGTTGTTTATAGGAATCCAGGGAAACCGTCGTGTTATAGGAAACGCCTACCCGTCCTTTCGATCCCTTTTTTGTTGTGATCAGGATGACTCCATTAGCGGCCCTGGAACCGTAAATGGCTGTTGCTGAAGCGTCTTTTAACACCTCAACAGAAGCTACATCATTAGGATTTATGTCATTTAGGGAAAAAGAATTCACGTCCAAAGCTGAAGAAATCGGTATGCCATCGATCACGTAAAGAGGAGCGTTGCTGGCATTTAATGAGCGATTACCCCTGATACTCACGTTTGGCACCTCTCCCGGACGCATATTGGTAGATACATTTATCCCCGCAGCTTTTCCCTGGAGTGCCTCTAAGGCATTTCTCACCGGGCGTTCCTGGATGGTTTCCGCGCTTACGCTAGTAACAGCCCCCGTTACATCGCTTTTCTTTACCGATCCATACCCTATCACTACTACTTCGGCAAGGGAGGTGATGTCGGGTATCAGCGAGAGGTTGATCACGGATTTGCTTCCTACTTCTACCTCTTCGGAAACATATCCTACTGAGCTAAATACCAGGATAGCGCTGGAGCCGGGTACGTCGATGGCATAGTTGCCGTTAACATCGGTAATCGTGCCCGCGCTGGTTCCTTTCACTACCACGTTCACGCCGGGCAGTCCTTGCTGGTCTTCCTCTGACGTTACCCTCCCCGTCACAGAGACGGTCTGCAGGTATTCCGACACCTCGGCAATTACTTGCTCCCGGGGTCTCTTTTTCGACACGTGAATATTTTGATTGATCCGCCGGAATTTGAGGTTGGTGTTTTGTGAAATATCCATCAATACATCTTCCAGCGAGCCTTCATTCCTGACGATGTTGATCTTCTGGCCATCGTCCAGGTCTTTTCGTTCGTAGCTAAACCTGAAGTCTGTCTCGGATTCAATAGCCGCAAATGCCTGTTGCAGGCTGGCATTCCTCAGGTTTAAAGAGATCCTGGTCTCTTTAATGCTCATCTGCTGGGCGTCTCCCTCGTGCGCCATCAGCATTCCCAGGCAGAAAACCTGGAGCAGTACGCCGTAAAATATGTACTTTGAGAGCATAATGATTAGGTGTAAAAGTTTAAAAATCATAACTTTACAGTGTTTAAGTGAAACATAGGTTTTTTCATTTAAATCCATCCGGGATAAGGGTTCGCGTTTTTATCCCGGATTTCTTTTTTACTAAGTCACAACCGGCGTATACAGCATACCGGCTGCCTGAATAGCGGTGTTTAGCCGCCAGTTTGGTTCAGGTAGATCTCGACATATTTCTCTTCCATTTTAAAGGTGAAATTTTTCACATAGCTGATCCCCTCAAGGACATTTCGCAGCGATTCATTGTTGAATTCACCGCTGTAATTCCAATGGTTCGCCTGATTGGAATTTCCGTTTGCAATCTTTATTTCTACTCCGTACCACCTTTCGAGCGTCTTGACGATCTCCTGCAGGCCGGCGTTTTTAAACAATATTTTGTTGTGCTTCCAGGCAGTGATTTCTTCCGGGTCAAAAGTTCTCATCAAAAGGCTGCCGCTGGTTTTGTCAAGTACCACCTGCTCTCCGGGAAGCAGGATCAGGCGGTTTTCGGGATTATCTTTATAGTCTATTTGCACTTTTCCTTCTGTAAGCGACACGGCGATGGTATTTTCATCGGGGAAGGAGCTAATGTTAAATTCCGTGCCCAGCGCGGTAGTGGTGAGTTCGCCGGTTTTGACTATGAAGGGTTTGTCAGGGTTCTTTTTCACTTTGAAATAAGCCTCTCCCCTCAGGTCCAGCTCACGGTGACGGCTGCCTTCGCGGTACGTAAGGCGGCTCTCAGAGTTTAGGTATACCTTGCTGCTGTCGAACAGAAAAAAAGATTTCTTCATGCCGGCAGGGTTTTCCTTCAACAGCACCTGCTCTTCTTCCTGCGCAACAGCTTCCTGCCGGCTAAAGCGATGGATAAGAAAACTGACAACAGTGGCAGCCACAAGGAGTAAAGTCACCATAGCAGCAATGGAATAGGGAAAAACAGACCTTC
>CAYUJK010000370.1:0-4131 GCA_964444895.1 uncultured Roseivirgaceae bacterium | reverse complement strand
GTGTTTGCGAGCACATTTTGTGTGTGTGCGCAAACATTTTTATTTTTTTCTTGATTTAATGATTTACAACATTTAACTTTCAAAAATATTAAACAGTTCCTGCTGTCGGCGAATCAAACCCTCAATTAGTATTATTTAAAGTTTAACCGTAATTAACATGAAAAGAAATCTACTTGCTTTTCTCACTATGATGATGTTGGCTGGAATGCCTGCATTTGCGCAAACCGTAACCGGAGTGGTTACGTCGATGGAAGACGGATCGCCCTTACCGGGTGTATCGGTAGTTGTAAAAGGTACCACGACAGGGACGTCTACGGATGTGAATGGAAGGTATTCGCTCACTGTTCCGAGCGGTCAGGAAGAAGTGCTGATTTTTTCCTTTGTAGGATTCCTCTCAGAGGAAATCAGCGTATCGGGCAGGTCTGTATTGGACGTGACGCTCGCCCCAGATGTTCAGCTACTCAGCGAGATCGTCGTTACCGCGCTTGGTATCGAAAGAGATCAGAAATCGCTGGGGTATGCAGTGAGCAGGGTAAGCGCCGAAGAGCTAACTGCTGTAGGGAACAATAACTTCGCCTCTGCGCTTTATGGTAAGGCGCCGGGTGTTCGGATTACCTCTGCGCCTGGGGGAGCCACAAGTGCTGTGAATATCCAGATCAGAGGCATAAACTCTATCAATGCTGAAAACAATCAGCCGCTTTATGTGGTGGATGGTATCATGATCCGAAACTTTACCCAGCCGGGTCTGAATAACGACGGGTATTGGGATGATCAGAAAATCAGAGGTAACGGTATCCTGGATATTAACCCTGCCGACATTGAGACATTAACCGTACTGAAGGGCGCCAGTGCGGCCGCCTTGTATGGGTCTGAAGCTTCTAATGGCGTGATTGTAATTACCACCAAAAAGGGCTCTAAAAGTAAAGGCCTTGGAGTGGATGTAAACTACACCTATAATATTGAAGAGGTAGCATTCACGCCCAAGTACCAGGATACGTACGGACCCGGATATGACAGAGCTACGAATATGGGATCATTTGGGGCGAATGAAGAGGGGTTTATTCCCGTTGATCTCGATGGAGACGGTGTTTTTGAATCGGAACGCCCCATCTTTAACGCCTGGGGTCAGTTTGGTCCGCGAATGGATGGCCGCGAGGTAGCCTGGTGGGATGGCACCATGAGAAAGTATTCGCCGCAGGAAGATAACTATAAAGATTTTTATCAAACAGGACACAATTCAATCTTCAATGTGGCCCTCTCCAACAGCACTGAAAAGGTGACCTATCGTTTGGGTTATACCCGACTTGACTACAAAAGTATTGCCCCGGGCTCCAACTCAAACAGAAATACGTTCAACCTCAATAGCAATTTTGTTCTCAGTGATAAGGTGAATGTAGATCTGGTGGCTAACTATATCAATGGCTACGTACACAACCGGCCGGAAGCCATCAACAGGTTGACAGCCAACTACGGCGGGTTCTTTAGCCGGGCCGACTATATGGATGTTTATTATGATAAATACCAGACCTCTGAAGGATTCAAATATGTGACGCTAAATGATGCTGCACGAAACCCCTCTGAGGCGCTCCGATATTCCATTCGTGCAAACGACTTGCTGGAATACCTGTGGAGAAACGTTCGCGACTCCGATGATGAATACCAGAACAGGCTCATTTCCAGTGCCACACTGAACTACAAAATTGTTAAAGGCCTCCGTTTTAGAGGTCGTATCGGAGGAGATTTCACGGGCTTTAAACAGGAGATTAAGCGACATAATGAGTACCCCATCGCGTTTAACGGAACAAACTCTACGGGTAGCTATACCATTAATCAAAGCAACTATTCGGTGTTGTACACCGATGCCCTTTTGACTTATGAAAAGGACATCTCTAACTTTAATATTGGCATCACCGCCGGTTTTCAGTCTAGAGACCAGAATTTTCTGGATCAATCCTCAGGAACAAGGGGAGGTTTGACGGAAGAAAACTGGTTCAGTTTGACAAATTCATTTGATGCCAACCTGAACACTTCAATGCAGCGTACGCAATCGCTGATGTACGCCTACCTTGGCATTCTGAACCTGGGCTACAAAGACTTTCTATTCCTCGAAGCCACAGGACGGCAAGAGTATCATTCTACCCTGCCGCCATCTAACAACACGTATTTTTACCCAAGTGTAAATGCGGGCTTTGTCTTTTCGGAAGCTTTCGTTCTGCCAGCATTCATCAGCTATGGTAAACTGCGGTCTTCGTATGCGAGTGTGAGTAACCCACCCATTCCGTATCAGGCTACGATAGCCTATAGCCAGGAGATTCTGGCCACTGGTAGTTCAGTGCCGCAATTGAGTGCCGCCAGGGATTATGGCAATGAAAACATTAAGCCCGAGCGTAAAAATGAAATCGAAATAGGCCTTGAAACGCGATTTCTGACCAATAAAATTGGACTTGATGTGACCTATTATACCAATACGGTACACGATCAGATTCTTCGACTGGCTTTGCCAAGAAGCGTTGGAGCCCTGACGAGATTGGAGAATGTAGGAGAGCTGCAATCGAAAGGATTTGAGATTGGCTTATTGGCCACGCCTTACAACAACGGCACATTCAGCTGGAATACCAGATTGAATTTCGCCAAAAATGAGACGAGGGTAACTGAGTTGGCCGAGGGCCTTGATGAGATTATATTCCAAAATATTGATGCTGGAGCGCTTTTGATCAAAGCTGAAAAAGGCGAGGTATTGGGTAACATATATACTCATCCGCGTGCCACCGACGAAAACGGAAATTTCATCATTAACGACGACGGACTGTATGTGTTGAGTTCTGAGTATGAGAGAACGGGAAATCTGCAACCAAAGGCTGTAGGTGGATGGAGCAATACGCTTACATACAAAGGATTTTTCCTCGATTTTCTAATGGATTACCGCTTTGGAGGCGAGATCGTTTCTGCTCCTCTGTTGTATGCTACCGGAGCGGGTATGTATGAAAGTACTATGAAATTCCGGGATGAGGCCAATGGCGGACTGCCTTACAACATCGATGGGGATGGAAATAAAGTGCTGGCCCCCAGCCACGCAGAAGCGCAATTCCACGATGGTATTTTGCTGGAAGGAGTCACTACTTCCGGCGAACCCAATACGACGATCATTGATGCGGCGAGCTACTATATCAACTCCTTTTATTGGGCTTCTGGAAGATATGGCGAAGCTGCAGTTTACAAAAATGATTTTATCAAATTGCGTGAATTGTCTCTGGGATATAATCTTCCCAGTTCATTTGTCGAAAAGTTAAAGTTCCAGAATATACGGGTTTCCTTGATCGGGCGAAATCTCTTCTACCTGTACAGAACGCTTGAGAACCTTGACCCGGAAGCACCTTTGGGTTCAAGTTGGCGGCGCCAGGGTATCGACGAGGGTTCGTTGGCAGCTACGCGTAGCTACGGGTTCTCTATAAATGCCCGGTTTTAAAACTTGTTTTAACGATTAAAATAGTAAGAGTTATGAAAAGATTATCTGCCGTATTATTTGGCTTGATTGCGATGATAATAGTCACTTCCTGCCAGGATGAGCTGGAAGAAAAATATACAAACCCGGATCAGACGTCTGAAGCATCTATCGGTAAGTTTTTTACCAAGATGCTGAATAACGACAGGGTTCGTCCTTCCTACTGGAATGTGCGCACGTTCCTCGCTGTTCATCAAGCGAGATACACACAGTCTATTAGTTTCTTAAACGCGAACCAAAGGTATCAGCAACAGCTGAGCTACATCGATGATTATTGGAGAGATTACTATACTTCCACGGGCAGTGGTATTATTGCTCACCTTCGCGAAATGGAAAAAACCTATCAAGCGCTTTCTGACGAGGAAAAGGCCAAGGTGGAGGTTTTTATGAAAGCAGCAAATGTTATAGTCGCTGAGCAAACATCACAAATGGTGGATATGTGGGGTGATATCCCTTTTTCGCAGGCAGGGGCATTGAATCTTAGCGGTAGCAGTACTTTACCAGAGTTTGACAGTGGAAGTGAAATCTATGCCGTGCTGTTGGATCAACTGGAAGATGCCGCTGAATATTTCTCAACCCAGGAACCGGAGTCTACGGTATTGGCGGCTTTTCGAAAGCAGGATATTTTA
>CAYUJK010000369.1:2727-4135 GCA_964444895.1 uncultured Roseivirgaceae bacterium | reverse complement strand
GGCCGGGCGGAGAGTGCCTGCTTGCGACGTTCGTTGTAGAACTGAAGCACCAGGTTCGGATTTTTATGCCATCCTTCCGGCGTGGCTACTTCCATCACATCATAGCCTTCCCACAGCCCTCCGGAATCTCTGAAAGTCTTGAGGCCGCTTTCTGCGCTGATTCCTGCCCCGGTGAGTACGGCTATTTTCTTCATGGTGGCTACTTTTTCCTTCCCTTTTTTTCGGGGGCAGTTTTTTCGATTTCCACGCACTCCGCATAGGAAAGCTCATCGGGTTTTTTTCCCTTGGGGATTTTCAGGTTTTTCTTTCCGAATTTGATGTAGGGGCCCCAGCGCCCGTTTAACACCTGAACCTCGGGGTTTTCGTCAAAGGTCTTTATCAAGCGTTGGCTGTCGGCCTTTCTTTTCTCTTCGATGATCTCCACCGACCGCTTCAGCGATATATCCATCGGATCGTCCTCCTTAGGTATCGAGTAGAATTTGCCACTGTGCCGCAGATAGGGCCCAAAGCGACCGATGTTGGCTTCAATTTCTTCGCCTTCAAATTCTCCGATCTTCCTGGGTAGTTTGAACAGTTCAAGGGCGTCTTCCAGGGAAATGCTTTCGATAAACTGGCCTTTTCGCATACTGGCGAAGCGCGGCTTTTCCTCGTCTTCGTTTGACCCTATCTGTACCACGGGGCCGAACCGGCCCATGCGGGCTATAACGGGCTTTCCACTGGCAGGGTCGGTTCCCAATTCCCGCGATGCGTTCACCTTGGGCCTTTCAATATTGGCCGATTCTTCTACTTCGGAGTGAAACTTTCCGTAGAAATTGTCGATCATTTTGTCCCACTGCGTTTTTCCACTGGCGATTTCGTCAAATTCTTTTTCCACGTTGGCCGTAAAGGAATAATCGATGACGTTAGGAAAAGAGTTGACTAAAAAATCGTTTACAATCATCGCCATATTCGTCGGAAATAGTTTGTTTTTTTCGGCGCCGGTGGTCTCCACTTTTTCTACTTTAGAAACTGTCCCTTTTTTTAGTGTCAACTCCACGTATTTCCGTTCCCGTCCTTCCCTCGATTCTTTGATGACGTAGTCGCGCTTTTGAATGGTGGTGATGGTGGGTGCGTAAGTGGAAGGTCGCCCGATGCCCATTTCCTCCAGTTTTTTCACAAGGGCAGCTTCCGTGTACCGAGCAGCCGGGCGGGTGAAACTTTGCCGCGCCAGCATGTGGTTCAGGTACAGTTGTTGTCCGGTTTTTAAAGGCGGGAGCATGGTGGTGTTTTCTTCCGCCTCGTCATCGTCGGTAGATTCGATGTATACCTTCAGGAATCCCTCAAAGGTGATCACCTCACCTGATGCTACCAGGGTTTTGTCGGAGCTGGAAATGCCAATGGTAGCAATCGTTTTTTCAATTTTGGCATC
>CAYUJK010000369.1:0-2627 GCA_964444895.1 uncultured Roseivirgaceae bacterium | reverse complement strand
TTAAACTTTTCTATCTCCCTTTCGCGCTCTACTACCAGCCTTACTGCCACTGATTGCACTCTGCCCGCTGAAAGGCCTGTTTTGATTTTTTTCCATAGTACGGGCGAGATTTCATATCCTACCAGCCTGTCCAGAATCCGGCGTGCCTGCTGAGCGTTCACCAGGTCCAGGTCTATGGCACGAGGGTTTTCAATGGCATTCAGTATCGCATTCTTGGTAATCTCGCGAAATACTATTCGTCTCGTTTTCGTGTCGTCCAGATTCAGCGCTTCCTTTAGATGCCAGGAGATAGCTTCACCCTCGCGGTCATCATCACTTGCCAGGAAAATGACATCTGATGAACCTGCAAGTTTTTTTAAATTTGATATGACGTCTTTCTTGTCTTTGGGGATTTCGTAGGTAGGGGCGAATCCATTTTTGATGTCGATAGCCTTGTCATCTTTCGGCAGATCCCTCACATGACCGTAGCTGGAGGCCACCACAAAGTCCTTGCCCAGATACCCTTCTATTGTTTTGGCCTTCGCCGGCGACTCTACTATTACCAGGTTTTTACTCATTCTCCATTTTTTTTGAAAGTACCAAATATCAAAAAAATAAAAACGTAAATGCAAATGTTCATAGATCAATTTGCCGGGGAGGTAGATTCGGCTGTTGTTTATAAATGTTTTCTTTGAGTGGTCTACCACTGCACCCCGATCTTAAAATCATTATAGTTTTTCGGGAATAGGTTCAATTTTTACTATTGGGGATAACATGATGGTTAGAAACTTACATCAATATATTGCTACCTGCCAGCGGCGGATAAAACCAAGCTTGAAAAAGAAATAGTATGTGATTATGGGCTGTATCGACGATCGAATATTGTCAGGGTCTGTTAATATATTTTTACCATAAGGCTGTATGCGTTGATATTATTTTATAAATTTGCATGTTTTATTAAGCAATGTGAAATCGTTAAGATTTTGCTTAAAGGATTTTATTATCCGAAAGATTTGTTATTTATTTGTCGACAATGTCAGCTAAGATAATATTATTGTCAACTTTTACTTAACAGGCCATTATTTGATGGATTTTCGAAATAAAACATACGTTTATAGGTATTGTTATTAAATATAGTTGAAATAGTTGGTGTTAATTAGTCTTTTTGTCCGTGCCTGTTGGCACGATTTTTAGAAACACAACTTAATAGCATTAAGAAAGCGGGATGAGAGCTACCATAGTGGGATTTATTTTACTGCAACTGATTGTATGGACTTTGATCTTCCGGGAGGACGACAAAGTCTCTGCTAATTTTTATGCGAACCTATTTGATACCTGGCAAGTGGTGAGTAATGTTAAGCCTGCCCAGGGTGAGGTTCTGATGCACTACCCAACTTTTAACAAACTGACACTGAATAGCGACGGCACCTACATCCGGTTTCACATTTCTGGCAACGGCACTGAGCAGGGTATCTGGAAAATCAACAAAGAGAATACGCACTTGATTCTCGATACCGGATATGGCCAGGAAAGATATGAAATCATTCAGTTGCCAGATCAAAACACCAACTTATTTGTCATCAAAGAATACATCGATAAAGGCGCCGCACCTTCTGAAAGGGAATATAAGCTCACTCGCTTGTAAACCACGTTTTCCGGCGTTTTAGTTACGCTTTACGCATTTTTTTGTAGGTGTTGATCAGATGGTTAGTGGAGTCATCGTGCGACGCTACTTCTTCTTCGCCTTTCAGCTCCGGTAAGATTTTATTGGCCAGTTGCTTACCCAACTCTACGCCCCATTGATCAAAACTGTATACGTTCCAGATAACCCCCTGAACGAAAATTTTGTGTTCGTACAGTGCTATCAGGCTTCCCAATACTTCAGGGGTCAGTTTCTTGAATAAAAAAGAATTGGTAGGCCGGTTGCCTTCAAACACTTTAAACGGCTTGAGCTTTTCCATTTCTTCTGACGACTTTCCCTGTACTTTCAGCTCAGCTTCTACCTCTGCTTCGGTCTTTCCGTTCATCAGGGCTTCCGTTTGGGCAAAAAAGTTAGAGAGTAGTTTTTCGTGATGATCACTAATGGGGTTGTGGCTCACCGCAGGTGCCATAAAGTCGCAGGGAATCAACTTGGTGCCCTGGTGGATGAGCTGATAGAAAGCGTGCTGTCCATTGGTGCCGGGTTCACCCCAAATGATGGGCCCCGTTTGGTATTCCACTTTTTTTCCACCACGATCTACGTACTTTCCATTGCTTTCCATGTTTCCTTGTTGAAAATAAGCAGCAAATCTGTGCAGGTATTGATCGTATGGAAGTATGGCTTCTGTTTCGGCGCCGAAGAAGTTGTTGTACCAAAGTCCTATCAGTGCCATCAGTACGGGAATATTCTTTTCCAGTGGAGCAGTCTGAAAATGCTTGTCTACCTCGTGGGCTCCGGTTAGCAGCTTTTCGAAGTTGTCAAAGCCAATGGTGCAGGCTATGCTAAGGCCAATGGCCGACCACAGTGAGTACCTTCCGCCTACCCAATCCCAGAATTCAAACATGTTTTCGGCGTCAATGCCAAATTTTACTACCTCGCTTTTGTTAGTAGAAAGAGCCGCAAAGTGCAGCTTTATATGGCTTTCGTTGTTTGCATGCCTGAGAAACCA
>CAYUJK010000368.1:0-4144 GCA_964444895.1 uncultured Roseivirgaceae bacterium | reverse complement strand
CTATTTGCTCTTTACAACATAAAAGCTGGAAGGCTGGAATATTGGAAAGATGATTGTTTAACCCGCCATTATTCCTCCCGAAAGCTTTCGGGACCATTAATCCTATTCATATCATATTTACTTTAGAATATAGCCAGTCCCTCTACCCTCCGCTCCTTGTATCCTACCTCACCTGGCGTCTCAAATTCTGCATTTGCTATAATTTTACTTCGCGATGCAATTTGACCAGCTAATGTTTAGGACAAACAGACTATTCCCATATATTTACGGGTCAATTTTTCAGTTAACAATTTTTTGGCATGAACAATAACTCAATGACGGCTTACTGGAGAGCCAACCTAAAATACCTAAGCATCCTTTTGGCCACTTGGTTCCTGGTCTCTTTCGGATTTGGAATTCTCCTGGCAGACGAACTCAACAGCATCAAAATCGGCGGTTTCAAACTGGGATTTTGGTTTGCTCAGCAAGGATCGATCTACATTTTTGTCGTGCTCATTTTCGTGTATGTGAAACTCATGAACCGCCTCGATAAAAAATTCGACGTCGACGAAAAATAGCCCAAGCCTCTTTATTTTAAAGAATTATAACCCTAATCAACAGAAATAGTAATGATGGATGTACAAACCTGGACTTATATTATTGTTGGAATTACGTTCGCAGTTTACATAGGCATAGCCCTCTGGTCCAGGGCCGGCTCCACCGGGGAGTTTTATGTGGCAGGAGGCGGAGTCCCTCCCCTTGCCAATGGCATGGCCACCGCCGCAGATTGGATGTCTGCTGCATCTTTCATCTCCATGGCGGGTATGATTTCATTTATGGGATTTACGGGGTCGGTTTACCTAATGGGCTGGACCGGAGGGTATGTGCTTCTAGCGCTGCTGTTGGCCCCTTATTTACGAAAGTTCGGAAAGTTTACCGTCCCTGATTTTGTAGGAGAGCGTTACTACTCACAGGTAGCCAGGACCGTTGCTGTCATCTGTGCGTTGTTTGTCTCTTTCACCTATGTGGCAGGGCAAATGAGAGGAGTAGGCGTCGTTTTTTCGCGTTTTCTCGAAGTTCCAGTGAACTATGGCGTCATCATTGGGATGGTCATCGTATTTTTCTACGCCGTATTGGGCGGAATGAAAGGCATCACCTATACGCAGGTAGCGCAGTACTGTGTGCTGATCTTCGCTTTCATGGTGCCGGCTATTTTTATTTCTTTTATTATGACGGGCCACGTTATCCCTCAATTGGGATTTGGCGGCACTCTCGCCGATGGCACGTACTTGCTGGATAGACTGGACGGGCTGCACGAGGAACTGGGGTTTGCCCGGTATACTGAAGGAACAAACAGCATCGCCGATATGTTCTTCATTACCCTGGCTTTGATGGTGGGTACGGCGGGTTTGCCCCACGTGATTGTTCGCTTTTTTACGGTTCCCAAAGTAAAAGACGCCAGGCTCTCCGCGGGGTATGCGCTCATATTCATCGCCATCCTGTACACTACCGCCCCGGCGATCGCTGCCTTTGCACGCACCAACCTCATTAACACAGTAAACAACGCGGAATACGCCAATCTGCCGGCGTGGTTCAACAAATGGGAAGTCACAGGTCTCATTGAATTTGAAGACAAAAACAGCGATGGAAAAGTACAATATGTGGCGGATGAAGAAAAGAACGAACTCATCATTGACAGGGACATAATGGTGCTGGCTAACCCAGAAATTGCCAAGCTGCCCAATTGGGTGATAGCCCTGGTAGCTGCGGGTGGACTCGCAGCGGCCCTATCCACTGCTGCCGGTCTTTTGCTTGTCATTTCATCTGCCGTATCGCATGACCTTATAAAAAAACAGCTTGCTCCCGGCATCTCAGAAAAAGGAGAGCTGGTGGTGGCCCGGATAGCGGCCGGCTTGGCTGTAGTGCTGGCGGGCCACTTTGGTGTAAATCCGCCCGACTACGTAGCCGCTACGGTAGCTTTTGCATTTGGCCTGGCTGCCTCCACATTTTTTCCTGTAATCGTGCTGGGAATCTTCAGCAAGCGAATGAACAAGCACGGGGCCATTGCCGGGATGATCGTAGGCTTGTTATTTACCTCATCGTACATCATCTATTTCAAGTTTATTAACCCCGAAGCAAATGTTCCCGAAAACTGGTGGTTTGGCATTTCTCCGGAAGGAATAGGTTCTCTTGGCATGATCTTCAATTTCATTGTGGCGCTGGTGGTGATGAAGTTTACGCCCGCACCACCTGCCGACATTCGCGAAATGGTAGAGAACATCCGTTATCCGCGCGGCGCCACCGAGGCACATGAGATTGAGCTATAAGGATTTTTGCATCCATGCAAAACACCAACTGTGCATCTGCATGGCATGAGGTTGTGTTGGGCATGTGGATACTATTCTGTAATTTGGCAGCCTCACCGTGGTGATTAAAAAGGAAAAAAGGGGATGTTCAGGTATTTTAGCTTATTGGTATTTAAGATGGCGGGTTGGAAAGTGAAAGGGCAACTTCCCGACTTGAACAAGTATGTCATCATCCTGGCACCCCATACCAGCAACTGGGATTTTATGATCGCTCTTTTTGCACGGTCTATCACGCGGGTAAACTCCCGTTACATGGCCAAGGAGAGCCTCTTCAAGCCGCCATTGGGATGGCTTTTCAAAGCTTTGGGCGGCTACCCGGTAAACCGCTCCAAGAGCACCAAGCTGGTGGACAAGGTGATAGCTATTTTTGAAAAAGAAGATCAGTTTATCGTGGCCCTGGCGCCTGAAGGCACCCGAAAAAAAGTAAAGGAATGGAAAAGCGGCTTTTACTATATAGCGCTGGGCGCCAACGTGCCCATTGTTATGACGGCTTTCGATTACCGTCGCAAAGAATTTTCCATATCACAACCCCTCTACCCTACCGGCGACTATGAAAAAGACATGGTCACCGTGAGGCAGTTTTACTCCGACAAAAAAGGGAAAAACGGATAAGATCCCAAACCAGGTTTCGTGCCATAACCGCTCTGCTATTTATTTTATCTAAAAAAACAGCGTTCTCCGGTGGAAATGTCAGGTAAATTTATTTAACTTGCTGTGTTGTTAAATTTTTTACCGGCTGAATAAACCCGTGAACAGGCTCATAGCCATATCGCTTCTGTTGATTTTTATGCTCCACTACCTGGGGTATTACTTCTTTTATGTGGCTACAAAATACCATATCAACAAGGAGTGGGAATCGAAAATCGAAAATCGCGTACTGAGCGAGCAGGACTTTAACTACCTCGCCTTGCCCATCTCGCTCCCCTACCAGCCGAGCCAGGAACTTTATCAACCCGCCAATGAATCGCTTGAGTTTGATGGCAAGTTCTACAGGCTTGTCAAGAAAAGGTACGCAAATGATACTCTTCACATCATTTACGTAGACGACTTTAAAACTCAACACCTTAAAAAGTCATTCAAAGAGTGGATCAATGTGATCTACCAGGAAAAAAATCCCGATAGCGGCAGGCAGATAGTGATTTCTTCTTTTGATAAAAATTATTTCCTGCAAGACTTTCATTTTGAAATGCCGATCCCTGAGATCGCTGCAATAGAAACAGAAGAACACTACACTAATCACTACGTGTCTTCTTTCGTCCACGCTATTGATCACCCCCCGAAGTTTACTCATCTCGCGTTCGTTTAACTTTTCCCTGACTGTTTTTGCTGTGCTCTACATCCTTAATGTTGTGCATCTAAGCTACAACCGGCTGTGCATGAAATACTGAGCTACTGCACAAAAGCGGTTTACGGGTAATAGTAAATGAACAGTGTTCTCCTCAAAAATTCTCGATATGCACCAGGCATTCTTAGAATCAGCATCATCTCGACGGTTGTTGGGAGATGACCCTGGTAGCAGGACTCAGTACGGCTATAATTCTATCTCCATCGTTTGGCGTTTTGGTTTGCTCATCAAATAAACCCGCCGTCCGGAGTTAGAAGCAAGATGACCTGGTGAGAGCAACAAACGAGGAAACACACATCCCCTTACTACATTTTACTTATTAACACATTTAAACCTATACAGAGATGAAAAACTTTACTCATATATCTATAACTGTTTTACTATTTATTATCGGCACATCCCAGCTTTCGTATAGCCAGGGCTGTGTAGCCATCCGCGGTGGCTGCGGCAACAA
>CAYUJK010000367.1:0-4149 GCA_964444895.1 uncultured Roseivirgaceae bacterium | reverse complement strand
GTTTGTTTTCCACCGCGCTGTCTGGCTTTTTACGGCTAAACTCCGATTCATTCTTGATAAAGGATTCTATCAATTGGTTTTGTTCGTCGAGATCGATTCGGGCCGTCAGCGTATCACCCGGATTTTCGGAGGGCGAGTCTGTCGCTTCCTCTTCCTCCGCAGTTGTCTTTTTCTTTTCGGATTTCCGGGTTGTTTTTTTAGTGGATGCCGCGGCTTTAGCAGTTTCCTTTTTCTTGCTCGTTTCGGCGGTTTTTGTTGTTTTTTTGGTAGCGGTCTTTTTTTTCTGCGGCTGGTTTTCTTTTTCCTCTTGTTCTTCCAGGAACTCGTATTTTTTTCGCAGCGAACGCAGCGTTTCCAGGTTTTTCATCACCTCTTTGTAGAGTAGTTCGCTGGACGTATTGCTGTCGCCTTCCAGGGGCTTGTTTTCCAGCGCTACCGGTGCAGTGGCCGGCATCGCTGTAGCCGTGGTTCGTTCTTCGGCAGCCGTTTCTTTTTCCACTACCAATTCGGCTTTTTCCAGCTGTACGCTTCCTTCCAGTAGCTGCTTGAGGTTGGCGCGGTCAGCAGTGTAGAGCGCTGCCCGTGTGATACGCTGGTTTTTGTCCGGAGCCTCTGTTTGCCCGGCAATTTTTGCCTGCAGGATAGGCACAGCCTGAAAATAGGGATACAGGCGGAAGAGGGAGTCCAGGCGCTCAATGTCGTTCTGGTCGGCCTTGTCCAGGTTGTCAAGCAGGTCGAAAAGTTCTTGTTTTGTCACAATATGTCTATTTTACCAGTCAGCGACTGTAGCATTAAAAATGTCTATTACTATTTGTTCGGTTATTTCATCAACAAACGCCTGTTCGTTGCTCATTACCGGCTCTCGCTCAGGATCATAGTCGCGGTAAAAGCTGAAGCTTCGTTGAAAATCCTTGGTTTCGTCAAAGAGGTTCACGAAAGCAACGTTGACGGTCATCTTTAGCCTTTCCTGTCCTGAGACGTCAGCATCCTGAAAACTCTGGCTTCCTCCCGCCCTTGCTGCCAGCGGAGTGATGCTGTATTCTACGATGCTTCCTTCAAGTTGCAAATCTCCGTTGAAATCAACAAGCGTGAGGGAGGTATTTTGCTGGAAGTAGTCCCGGATCTCCTCGGTGAAGTTCTGGCTGATATTCGGCGGACCAGAGCCTACTTCGTCGTAGAACACCTGGATTGACACGGTTTTTACCTCGGGCGGCAGCGATGACTGGGTAAAGGAATATACGCCGCATCCAAGGGCCGTGAGAGCCAGGAGGGCTATCCATATAAATGGAAAAACGGGTTTTTTCGGGATAATGGGGTTAGTCATATACGCCATACTGCTTTATTTTTCGGTATAAGGTGCGTTCGGATATTCCCAAGTCGCGTGCCGCATATTTTCGCTTATTGTTATTTTTTCTTAAAGCCTTAATAATCAGCTCTTTTTCTTTTTTTTCTATGGATAGCGAGTCGTCTTTTTCCGTTTCGTGTACGATGTCCTCTATCTTATCAGGGTCGTAGTTGCTGAGGGGTTTTACCGGAGCGTCGATTACGAAGGGCTGAGGCGGGTAGCTGTCATCGATCGGTTCATCATCGTCATCGGCGTAGTACTTTGGCGTCCGTTCGTAGCTTTCGTGATCGCCCACTCCGCCTTCTACAGCCTTGTACACCACTTTCTTCAGGTCGCTTACGTCTTTTCGCAGCTCGAAGAGAATCTTATACAACAGCTCGCGCTCGCTGAAGTGTGCATCCTTGCCGGCCTCAGCCGATGGCTGGTACAGGGCGGGCAGGTAATTCGATTCTTCAGGCAGGTATTTGTAGATCTTCTCGGGCGTTATCTCTCTTTCCATCTCCAGTACCGACATCTGCTCTACCAGGTTTTTCAGTTGCCGTATGTTTCCGGGGAAGCGGTACTTGGTGAGCGCTATTTTGGCGCCTTCACTCAGCTTTATCGGCTTTACGTGGTATTTTTCGGAAAAATCTGCCGCAAATTTTCTGAACAGCAGCTCCACGTCGTCGCCTCGCTCGCGGAGCGGTGGCACATAGATGGGCACTGTGCTGAGCCGGTAATAGAGGTCCTGGCGAAATTTGCCCTTTTGCACATTGTCGAAAAGATTCACGTTTGTGGCGGCTACCACCCGCACGTTGGTTTTCTGTACTTTGGAAGACCCCACCTTGATGAACTCGCCGTTTTCCAGCACCCGCAACAGCCTTGCCTGCGTGCCCAGGGGCATTTCGGCGATCTCGTCCAGGAAGATGGTGCCGCCGTCTACCACTTCAAAGTAACCCTTCCGGGCCTCGTGCGCCCCGGTGAAGGAACCCTTCTCGTGACCGAAGAGTTCCGAGTCGATGGTTCCCTCGGGTATAGCGCCGCAGTTGATGGCGATGAATTTGCCGTGTTTCCGGGCGCTGAGGTTATGAATGATTTTGGAAAAAGACTCTTTGCCGCTGCCGCTTTCGCCGGTGATCAGCACGGTCATGTCCGTTGGCGCCACCTGCACCGCCACCTCTATGGCGTGGCTTAGCGAAGGAGAGTTGCCGATGATGCCAAAGCGCTGTTTTATACTTTGAATTTCCGAATCTGTCATGTTCATTGTGTGATTAAACCATTTCGCCGAAAAGGGTCGCTGCCGAGCAGTCTCGTACAAATACATCAACGTATTCGCCGGCGGTCTTGTCTCTTTTGGGGAATATTACCACTTTGTTGGCGCTGTTTCGTCCTTGCAGGTGCTCGTCGGATCGCTTGGAAAAACCTTCTACCAGCACCCGGTGCACTTTGTTCAGGTCAAGCTTGTTGCGAGCCAGGGAGAGTTCCTGCTGCTTGGCAATGATCTCGTTCAGCCGCCTTTTTTTTACGTCCAGCGGTATATCGTCTTTAAATTTCTTTTCGGCTAATGTGCCGGGCCTTTCGGAGTAGTAGAACATGTAGGAAAAGTCGTACTGCACATAGTCCATCAGGCTGATGGAGTCTTGGTGCTCCGCTTCTGTTTCAGAGCAGAAACCGGTGATCCAGTCGGACGAAATGCCGCACTCTTCACCCAGGATGCGGCGAATGGCATCCACACGATTGATGTACCACTCCCGGTCATAGGTTCGGTTCATCAGCTCCAGTACCCGAGAGTTCCCGCTTTGAGCCGGCAGGTGAATGTATTTGCAGATGTTATCGTACTTCTTCATGGTGTGGAGCACCTCGTCAGTGATGTCCTTAGGGTGCGAAGTGCTGAACCTGATCCTGAGGTCGGGGTGCACCAGTGCTACTTTCTCCAGCAGTTGGGCAAAGTTCACCGTGTTTTCTTCGCCGGCTTTCAGAATTTCTTTCTTGCCCTTGAGGTCCATATTTGGCGACCAAAGGTAGGAATCCACATTCTGGCCCAGCAGCGTCACCTCGCGATAGCCCCGGGCAAAAAGGTCTTTGGCTTCGTTCACGATAGAGTGGGGATCACGGCTGCGCTCCCTGCCGCGGGTGAAGGGCACCACGCAAAACGAGCACATGTTGTCGCAGCCCCGCATGATGGAGATAAAGGCCGTAACGCCATTGCTGTTGAGCCTCACGGGGCTGATGTCTGCATACGTTTCTTCACGGCTCAGGAAGGTGTTCACCGCTTTGGCGCCTTCGTCCACCTGCTTCACCAGGTTGGGCAGGTCACGGTAGGCGTCGGGGCCTGCCACCAGGTCCACTATTTTCTCTTCTTCCAGCAGCTTGCTTTTCAGTCGCTCGGCCATGCAGCCCAGCACGCCGATGAGCACTTCGGGCTTTTTCTTTTTGAGGGTATTGAACTGGTTGAGCCTGTTGCGCACCGTTTGCTCGGCTTTCTCGCGGATGGAGCAGGTGTTCAGCAGGATCACGTCAGCCTGCTCAAAATGAGAGGTGGTGTCAAAGCCCTCCTGGCTAAGGATGGAGGTAACGATCTCGCTGTCAGAAAAATTCATCTGGCAGCCGTAGCTTTCTATGTAGAGTTTTCTTCCCTTTCCGGTGTCTGTGTTTGCCGAAACCCTGAATGTTTCGCAGGCTTCGCCCTCCTCGCGTTTCAAAATTCCGATATCTGTAATCAATTCTTCAGCCATTGCCTCACGCACTTAAATATTTGCAAATTTTTCAGAACCGCAAATATATATAATAATGTGAAGAGTTGTGACATTATGTCAGCCGTTTTC
>CAYUJK010000366.1:0-4149 GCA_964444895.1 uncultured Roseivirgaceae bacterium | reverse complement strand
GTAGGCCAGTCGTTTGCAGCAGAATAGCGGCAATTATTACAGGGCCGTATAAAAAGTGCCGCCTTTAAGTAGCCACAAGGAACGCAAAGCATAGAAATTCAAAGGTATTATCTTTTCTTTGCTCGGGCAGGGTGTTCCTTGTGGTTGGCTTTACTTTTCAGGCAGCCCTTTCTGTTTACCCGGCGCCTTGTTCTGTTCACTTTTCCAGCCTGTAATTTCATGGCTGCGCAGAACAACTAAGCGGATAATTCCTTAATTTGATCCATTGAAAATAATGGCAAGAACCTATTCTAATAGCGAATTTGAAGACATACTCGTCTACTTCACGCATTCTATCCTGGGAAAGAATACGGAAGAAGAAATCGCGTGGGACCTTGCCAAAAACTGCATTTCCAGGCTGGGTTTCGAAGATTGCGTCATCTACTTCCTGGACGAAACCAACAACTTGCTGGTGCAGAAAGCCGCTTATGGCCCCAAGAACCCGCGTCAGTTTGAAATTGCCAACCCCATTCTTATTCCCGTAGGCGAAGGCATTACCGGTTCGGTGGCCCAGCAGGCGCGGTCAGAGCTGATCCCGGATACTACGGCAGATAAGCGGTACATAGTAGATGACGAGCGCCGGTTTTCTGAAATCACCGTGCCCATACTGGTAGACGGTAAAGTTTTCGGCGTAATCGACTGTGAGCACCGGGAGAAGAACTTTTTCACCCCCCAGCATTTAAAAATACTCGAAGCCATCGCTTCCATTTGCTCCATTAAGATCAGCAAAGTGAGGGCCGAGCGGGCCAGTAAGGAGAAAGAACAACACCTCCTGAACATCCAGAAAGAGCTGTTGACCTTGAAAATAGAGGCCCTGCGCACGCAGATGAATCCACACTTTCTCTTTAACGCGATCAACTCCATTCAGTATTTTATCACCATCGGCGATAAGAAGTCGTCGCTCATGTTTCTCACCACCTTCAGCAAGCTGATTCGCTATCACCTCAATCATTTTGAAAAAGACGAGGTGAGTATCGGCGATGAGTTACAACTGATGCAGTGGTATTTAGATCTTCAAGAAATGCGCTATACGGGCAAGTTTGAGTACGACATTCAGGCGCGCATTACCGACTACCAGTCAACCTTGAAAATTCCGGCGATGATACTGGGCTCTTTTACGGAAAGCCTGCTCGAAAACGCCCTGCTGGATAACGAAACGCCGGCAAGTGTGAAAATAGAAATCATCTACAAAGACAATGCCCTGCGGCTTACAGCCAGGTATGCTACATCCAAAAAGGCCACACGCGAGCGGATGGTAAACTACCGCGACCAGATGGCCTCCTGGGAAGAGCAGATAGACCTGCTAAACCGGCTGCGAAACCTGAAAATTGAGAAAGAAAAATCGTCCAGGCTGCTGAAGGGCGCCACCTATAACCACCGGATAACCATCACCCTGCCAACTATCGAATAAAATGAGATTATACGCCTTGCTCGCTTTCGGTCCACTGCTCTTCTACCTGGCGCCCTGTGAGGCACAATCGCGGGAATTTAAAAATAAGGAGCTGGACAGCCTCGTGCTTCTTGTGGAAACTTCGCCCGTAATAGATACGGCTAATTTCGAAGCGCTTCTCACCCTGGCGCGCAAAGTGAGAACGGAAGATTTTGGCCTTTCGGAAATATATTTTCAGAGAGCCCTGCAGATGGGACGGGACCTGCGCGATACCCATCGCCAAATCCGCGCGCTAAATGGCGCCGGCATCACCTACGGCATGCAGGACAAATTTGCGGAGGCCATCCGGCATTTCAATGAGGCACTGTCGCTGGCCCTGGCAAATGGCCACCCGAAGGACGCCGCCACGAGCTACGGCAGCCTGGGAATAGTGTACAAAAGAATGGGCGAGTACACCACAAGCCTCGACTATTATTTTAAAAGCAATCAACTGTGCGACTCTATCGGCAATGACAAAACGATCGCCGCCAACAACGAAAATATCGGGGTGCTTTTTGACCTGATGCACGAGCCCGAAAAAGCGATGGAATATTACAGCAAAGCGCTGGACTGGTACCGGAAGCAGGAAGATCAGTACTCCGTGGTGTCGCTGGAAAGCAATATCGCCCTCATCTACCTCGGAAAAGAGGAATATGACGAGGCCATAAAGCTAATGAATGCGGCGCTGGACTACTACGAAGAACACAACATGCCCCACATGATACCGACTGTACAAGGCAACCTGGGCTGGACCTACTACAAAAAAGGAGACCACGCTACGGCGCAAAAATTTTTGAAAATGGCCATAGAGGGGGCCGAGAAGTACAAGCTTATCCAGCTGAAAAAATCAGCGCTCTACACATTTGCCAAATCCAAGGCTGACATAGGAGATTTTGTTCAGGCGCTGGAAATGGCAGAGTATGCGGCGCTCCTGGCCGATTCCATCAATACCTTCAAAACAAAAGCAGATGCAGCTTTTCTTCTGGCGTACGTTCATGAAAAATCGGGCAATAGTCACAAGGCCCTGGAATACCACAAAAACTTCTATGCTTTGTCCGACAGTGTTTACAATGAATCAAAAGCGCGCAGCTATAAAAACCTCCAGGTAATGATGGAGGTGTACGAAAAAGATAAGCAGTTGGAAGCCCAGGCCCTTGAGATGGCTTTTTTGGATCAGGAGATAGCCCTGGAAAGTCGCTGGAAGTGGACCTTGGGCGTTGCCAGCCTCTTTTTGCTATTGGCAGGGGTGCTGTACTACATGAAATACAGGCAGCGGCTGCACTACTCCGCGGAGCTGGAATCGAAAAACAGCCTCATCTCCTGGCAAAAAAAGGAGATCGAAGAGATCAATCGCCAGCTGGAAAAGCGCATGCTGCGGGCACAGATGAATCCGCATTTTATTTTCAATTCGCTGAGTTCTATTCAGCATTTTATTATCGCCAACGACAAGGTATCGGCGCTGAAATACCTCTCGCACTTTTCTAACCTGCTCCGGCAAATTCTCGAGTCGTCCGTGAACATCAACATGGCACTTAAAGACGAGATTGAGCTGATCCGCATCTACCTGGAGTTGGAGTCACTCCGGTTTGAGAACAGTTTCAGCTACGAAATAAAAGTAGACGAAAACCTCGACACCGAGATGCTGGAAATACCTACCATGATCGTTCAGCCCTTTGTTGAAAACGCCATACTGCATGGCCTCATGCCGAAGAAAGGCGACCGGAGGCTGTCGATCGAACTGAAAGACGGCGCGCAGTTCATCACTTGCCTGATCACCGACAACGGGATAGGCCGTGAGGCTGCGGAGCGTCTTAACAACAACAAAACCGGCAAGTCGAAGTCGCGCGGCATCTCCGTAACGAGCCAGCGACTAGAGCTCCTGGCCAATAATTTTGACCTGAAAACAGAAATACAATATACTGACCTGAAAGATGGGGATGGAAAAGCATCCGGTACACAAGTAGAGATCAACATTCCAAAACAAGACTTTTGACCATGATACGAGTAGTGATAGTAGAGGACGAAAAACACAGCCGCGAAACCCTGAAAAACCTGCTGACGGAGTTTTGCACCGACGTGGAAATAGCCGGCATGGCCGGTTCGGTAGAAGAGGCCCGGGCAGTGATCACCGAAACCAGGCCCGACCTTATCTTTCTGGATATAGAGCTGCAAACCGGCACCGGCTTCGATGTGCTCAACAGCCTGAGCGACCTCCATTTCGAGGTAGTGTTTACTACGGCCTTTGAGCACTATGCCATCAAAGCCATCAAATTCAGCTCGCTGGATTACCTGCTCAAGCCCATCGACATCACAGAGCTTCAGCAAGCGGTGGAGAAAGCCAAAGGCAAAATGAACGACGCCCACAAACGCGAAAAGCTGGAGGTGTTGCTGGAAAATGTAAAAGCGCGCCCCGACGGTGAGCGCAAGATATGCCTGGCCACGCAAGAGAGCATTGAGTTTATCAATATCAAAGAAATACTATACTGCGAAGCCAGCGGATCATACACCCAATTTTACCTGAAAGGTGGCGCGAAACTCCTGGTGAGCAAAAACCTGAAAGAATACGAGAACATGTTGACCGAACATGGCTTTATGCGCGTGCACAATAGCTTTCTCATCAACCTGCGTGAGGTGAAGAGCCTCGTGAAGAGCGAGGGCGGCTATATCCTCATGAACAACAA
>CAYUJK010000365.1:0-4151 GCA_964444895.1 uncultured Roseivirgaceae bacterium | reverse complement strand
TCATAAAGTCGCCATAAGTGGCAACCGCTTTTTGACTTCCCACATAGCCATCATAGGTAACCCTGGTCTTTCCAGGTTTACCCTGCTTGGTCGTGATGATCACTACACCCGTATTTGCACGGGCGCCGTAGATCGCTGCAGCCGATGCGTCCTTCAGGATTTGCATGCTTTCGATATCATTGGGATTCAGTCCGTTAAGGGCTTTATCTCCCTGAACCTGCACACCATCTATAATAAGGAGTGGGTCGTTGTTACCACTAATGGAACTGATACCACGGATCCTGATGTTGGTGCCTTCCCCTGGCTGGCCTGAAGTAGAGGTGGTGACACCAGGAGCCCTACCAGCAAGCTTCTGTCCAAAACTTGGCGCCTTGATTTCGTTCATGGCGTCAAGGTCTACCACAGCCACCGCACCGGTAATGTCCCGCTTGCGCTGCTCGGTATAACCGGTTACCACGATCTCCTGAAGAGCGGTAACATCGGGCGCAAAGCTCACATTAATGGTGCTTTGCGTGCCTACAGGAATTTCTTCCGTTACGTAACCCACAGCAGAAAAAATCAAAACATCGCCGGAACCCGCATCGATCTGGAACGCACCGTTTATATCGGTTACCGTTCCCTGAGCGGTTCCTTTTTTGATCACGTTCACACCGGGCACAGGCTCAGACGTTTCTGAATCGGTGACCACACCGTCAACCCGTTGCGCCTGAGCGACAAGGGTAAAATTAATGAGCAAGAAAACCAGTAAAATCAGTTTTACTTTATTTCTCACCAAGCGCTCAAATTGTGTAGAAAATTTTAACATCATTGTGCATTTTTAATTGGTTTAAAATAAATAGGTTAAATCATAATTATCCCGAAGAAAGGGATCGCAAAATGTACACATAACAAAAACTTCATCCCGTGAATCAAAGGCATACACCTTCGCCACAAGACAAAATGCGGATGACCCCCGCATGCGCACGGCATACGAGATCAAACAGTCAAATAAAATGGATGCTATAGGCTATTCGCCCAAGTAGGTGGTCTGTTTTTGAAAAGATCGTAGATTTTTTTCATAGTATATAAATTAGGTTAACAATAGATGCACTATTTACTATTTTTTTCGTCTACAGCCAAAACTCTTTTAATTGTACTTTTTACACTAAGCTATTTTGGCAAAATAAAAAAGGCCATTTGATTGAACCCTTTGTTTACACTTCTCTTTTTCTAACGAATGCAGAAAGTTAAGAATAAATTTTTAATATGAAAATTTTAGATGGAATTTATCACGGTGTAAATACAAAAATCATATTTAACCCTCCAAAAAAAGAGAATTTCACAATTGCAAATCATTCACTGTTTTGCCGAGAATAATATTTTTCTTTCACCTGTACCCCTCTACTCATTAATAGCATTTCAACAAAACGTTCATTTTTGAAGGAATACCGTAAAATTCACTTGTTGATAAAAAGTGCCATTAAAATAGCATTATTTCATTGCCATCCGTTTACTTCCGCGCACTCACGGTATGTATAAGAACTGGCTTCACAGAGGGATATTGCCGTGCTTCTTTGCCGGCAGTTTATCCACCTTGTTTTCCAGCATGTTAAATGCGTGGATCAGCTTCTTTCGGGTTTCTCTCGGAAAGATGACTTCGTCGATATACCCCCGGGAAGCGGCGATATAGGGATTGGCAAATTTCTCATTGTAGTCTTGCTCTTTTTGTATCAGGACGGACTCCGGATCATCTGACTGCTGGATTTCTTTTTTGAAGATAATCTCCGCCGCGCCTTTTGCGCCCATCACCGCTATTTCTGCCGTAGGCCAGGCAAAATTCAGGTCGGCGCCAATGTGCTTGGAGTTCATCACATCGTAGGCTCCACCGTAGGCCTTGCGTGTAATGACCGTTACCCGGGGCACCGTAGCCTCACTAAAAGCATAGAGCAGCTTGGCGCCGTTAGTGATGATGGCGTTCCACTCCTGATCCGTGCCGGGCAAAAACCCCGGCACATCCTCCAGCACCAGCAAGGGGATATTAAAACAATCGCAAAAACGTACAAATCGCGCTCCCTTCTGACTGGCATGGATATCAAGCACTCCTGCAAGGGAAGCCGGCTGGTTGCCTACAATCCCAATACTACGGCCGGCAAGACGGGCAAAGCCTACCACGATATTGGCGGCAAAATTTTCCTGGACTTCAAAAAACGAGTCTTTGTCCGTAAGATGACTGATCACTTCGCGCATGTCGTAGGGCTCATTGGAGCTTTCGGGCACGATGCCATCCAACCCGGGCCGGTCTTCACTACCGGAAAATTCATACATGCTAGCGGGGGGAATGTCCTCGCAGTTCTGGGGAATGTACGTGAGCAAACGGCGGATGCCCATCAGGCATTCCCATTCATTGCTGCAGGAAAAATGCGCCACTCCGCTTTTGACACTGTGGGCATGGGCGCCTCCCAGCTCTTCTGAAGTCACCTCTTCATGGGTCACGGTTTTCACCACTTTAGGGCCCGTTACAAACATATATGAGGTGTTCTCTACCATAAAAATAAAATCGGTAATGGCGGGCGAATACACCGCTCCACCGGCACATGGCCCCATGATAGCCGATATTTGCGGTACCACACCAGATGCCCTCGTATTCCGGTAAAAAATATCGGCATAGCCGCCCAGCGACACCACGCCCTCCTGTATGCGCGCACCTCCCGAATCATTCAAGCCAATAACCGGGGCGCCATTTTGCAGGGCCAGGTCCATGATTTTCACGATCTTTTCGGCGTGGGCCTCGGACAGGGAGCCTCCAAAAACGGTAAAGTCCTGTGAAAAAATATATACCAACCGGCCTTCGATGGTACCATAGCCTGTGACAACCCCATCTCCAAGGTATTTTTCCTTCTCCAGGCCGAAGTCCGAGGACCGGTGGGTTACAAATTTTCCCAACTCCTGAAACGACCCCTCGTCCATCAACACCTCTACCCTTTCGCGCGCCGTAAGCTTCCCTTTGTCGTGTTGGGCCTTCACGCGCGCGTCCCCTCCGCCCGACAGCGCCTCACGATTTTTCTCCTTCAATTCGTCAAATTTTCGCGTATTTCTCACAGTGTCCTGGTCGTTCTTCCCCTTCATGATGGATTACTTTTGGTTTAAATGTAAGTATTTAGGGTCAAATATTACGAGGCCGTTACCGAAACTTAATAGCGACCACGCTTGCAAATTCGGTTTAATTGCTACTTTTGCCAAAATTTTTAAAAAATGAGTTACAGGATAGCCGTATTAGATTTGGGAACAAATACCTTTAATCTGCTTCTGGCAGAAATAGAGGAAAGTGGGTACCACATCTACTACAATGATAAAATACCTGTAAAAATTGGCGAAAACGGCATCAATCAGGGTGTGATAAGCCTGGAGGCCGAAGAAAGGGCGCTGAAAGCTCTCCGGAAATACCAGGCAATTATTGAGGGTGAAAATATCGATAAAATTTATGGATATGCCACCAGCGCTTTCCGGAATGCGGCCAATGGAAAAGCGCTCCGCGACCGCATAAAAGCGGAAACAGGCTTCGCTATTCACATCATCAGCGGAGAGGTAGAAGCTCAGTACATTTATTACGGCGTGCGCCAGGCGCTGAATATCGGGCCCTACCCCGCACTTATCATGGACATAGGAGGCGGCAGTGTGGAGTTTGTCATCGCCAGCAATAAAAAGATATTCTGGAAAAAAAGTTATGAAATAGGGGCGCAGCGATTGCTGGATAATTTTCACCACATAGACCCCATTCCCCAACAGGAAATCGACAGCCTGGAAGAGTATTTTAACTTAATTCTGACGGAGCTCTTTACACAAATAGATCAACACAATATCCACACACTGATCGGCTCTTCCGGTTCCTTTGACACCCTCAGTGAAATCTACTGCAAGGAAAATGGCATTCCTTTCAATATCAACGATCCCGAATTTCTACTTGACATAAACCACTACTACAAAATACACGAGGAACTCATCCTGAAAAACAAGGAAGAGCGCCTGCAAATACCGGGCATGATGGAAATGCGCGTGGACATGATCGTAGTGGCCTCCTGCCTCATCAATTTCATTCTCAAAAAATTTGACATTAAAAATATCAGGGTATCTTCGCACTCGCTGAAAGAAGGCATGCTTGATTCCATCCGGAA
>CAYUJK010000364.1:0-4152 GCA_964444895.1 uncultured Roseivirgaceae bacterium | reverse complement strand
CCTGGATGGAGCATTACAGAGGTGGTTCCACCGATCCCGAAGCTGGAATCCGATATGGAGGAATATCTCTTTACAGTCTTTCGTATATTGCAGATCTATTCGCAAGACACGGTGATTTCAGCCTGTTTGAATTTGAGATTGGTGATGCCGAATATCAAAAATATTACGGGAAAAACACAGACAAACCTTATGTAAGCCTTGTAGCGCAAAAAGGCAAGTCTCTTAAAAAAGCTATTGACAATTACTTGAGATTCTACGATGGGACGATCACGCGATACAAAGGGGGAGAGTTAGTAGATGGCATTACAAACACCAGCTGGAACCAAAACTATATGTTAGACAATCTAATGGTTCAATGCAATTTGTACTACCAAGATCAAAACTGGAAGCAAATTTACATGCGTACCAAAGCAGGTACAACCCCAATGAATGACTATGGCCACGTAGGAAGCTGGAAACAATGGTCAGGACTGATGGGTACACTTCCTGGTCACTTGTTCATGTGGCAAGATTTAGAGGGAACACTATGGCCCTACGTTTCAAGCAATCCTATATAAAGATTAATTTCATAGAAAGCAGTGCTAAAATTGGGCATTGCTTTCTATTCATTAAGTCTCAGCCTGCTTAAGTCATGCTTCCTGATATCCCAGCAACTTAACTATCCTGCTTCCCCTCTTGGTTTTAAAAAAAGCTGCCTTTAAGAAATTTTCCTGAATTAGCCTCTTTAAAACAGGTAAAGGCTTTACGACGATCAAAAACAAAAGGGACATTCCTCCTACAACCATTTGAACTATCATCTTTACAAGTACTGGGGTGGACAGCGTGTCTAACAATAGAGTCACGATAAATAGGACAACAGCGCAAACAACACCGATAAAAAATCCCGGAAAATACGCGTTAAAATGCTCTTTCATACTAACTTTTAACATCTTTCCTGTAATTATCATGAAAACAAAATTCCGAATTACCTCACTTATTGTCACAATCCAAGCAAACCCAATCAAGCCATAGTCTTTAAAGACAAACGAGACAACAATAAGCAATACCAAGTATACCCCTTGCAAATAAAACTTCTTATCCAGGAATGCTTTGGCATCCCAAATAACCCCAGTAAACTGAGATAGAAACCTGAATGCTACGCCAAGAGCTAGGATTCCCAAAATAGGATAAGACTCTATAAACCCCTCGCCCAACAACACCAAAGTGATTTCTTTAGAAGATACGCTTATGCCAAAACCCAGAGGAATAAAAACAGCAGCCATAATAGTCGTTGCAGAGAGGTAGGCTCTTTTGAGTTTAATTTCATCATTCTGTATAATGCTGTACATAGGAAACACAACATTTTGAACGCTGAAAGCTAGCTTCGTCAAAGGAACATTAATAATCATGAACGCCTGTCGAAATATTCCCAATTTGTAATCTCCAAAAAACTTTCCGATCAAGATCATCGGAAGACTCATCCCCAAATAGTCTACAAAGCTACCGATAGAAAAAAGACTCCCGTACTTAAAGAACGATTGATAGTACTTCCACCTAAATACAGGAATAATCGAGTGTCGTGTAGTTGCATAAGCAAAAACTACTATGAAAAAGCTTTGACTTAAGCTGGCGTATACTAAGCTCCAAACTCCATACCCCATTAATCCCATTCCTAAACCTACACCAAAATAGGCGATCACATACGACAATATTTCCTGTATTGCTAAAGACTTGAACTTAAGTTCTCTGGTGAGTAAGCTTACAGCTGTAGCTGACATACCGCCTGTAAGAAATGTCAACGACATTATCTTTGCTACCAATACTACCTCCTCGCCAACTTTATCAAAGAAAAGGGTAAACATAGGAGAGATTAGCCAAACGATCACAACGATTAGCGACGACAAAAGCACACTAGAGGTAAAAACAGCGCGTATATCTTTCTCATTTAACTCAGCCTTCTGAATCAACGCCTGACTCATCCCAAGTCTCGCAAAAAACGAACCTAAATGTAATATTATGCCGGCTATAGCCACTAGCCCAAATGCGCTAGGGTCAAGTATTCTCGCCATTACTGACGTATAGCCAATCTGCAAAACACTCGTAATAGCTGTTGATGCAGTAGTCCATTGGACGCCTTTGACAGCCCGGGAAGTAAGATTTTCACCCATCTATTCGTGTAAAAAAAGTGATTGAGCTATAAATAAAAACTGATCAGTAACGATACCTTTTTCAATATTAAGACTAGCTTTGAGCAAGTTCTTTCCCTGTTAAAGTCTTCTCCTTCGCCAAATCATGCTTACTATGGTATCCATTGTCCTTGAATGTATGGTACATACTTCCGTACAGTGCAGTAGATTTTACATCATTCAGTATGATGCTCAAATTGGTGATTTTTCGTGTATCGTACAGTTCGTTAACCTTGTCGAGGTATTTTTTGTCGGTGTAGCCATAACGCGTCACATAAATACTCGCATCTACATAGGGCAAAAACAAAAGATAATCGGAAACAATACCCAGAGGCGGAGTGTCAAGAATGATGTAGTCATATCGATTTTTCAGGTCTCCTACCAATTCATCCATCTTAGAATGACTCAATAACTCAAACGGGTTTGGTGGAAATGGCCCTGACAAGATCAAATCAAGATTCTTCACCTTGGTCTGATGTATAATTGCGTGAGGATCTGAATTCCCTATCAGGTATGTAGAAAGTCCCTTGCTATTATCCACATGAAAATAGTTAGCCATGTTTGATTTTCGTAAATCTGCATCCAATAACAAAACTTTTTTCCCGGATTGCGCCATGATAATAGCCAGGTTCACCGAGCAGAAGGTCTTGCCTTCCCCGCTGGTAGAGGAGGTGATCCCTATTACCTGGTGAGTTTTGTGTGGTAAGAAAAACTGAAGGTTAAGCCTTACACTTCGCAATGACTCCAATAGCGGAGACCGAGCATCATATTCAGAGGCAAGTTTGACATATTTATTTCCCTTGGTTACCGTACCAAGCACGGGTATGTTGGTGATTTTTTCAATATCCGTCTTAGACTTAATGCTATTATTAAAATAGTCCACCGCCAAAATAGAGCCCGCCGGAATAACAATGGCTAAAAAGAGCATTAACAGGTATATGAACATTTTGTTAGGCGACACCGGGTCGTCGTCAGCCCGGGCCCACTCTACTATCGCCCAATCGGAAACATTAGTGGCTAGCGCAATGGCAGCAGCGGCTTTTCTTTCTAAAAACAGATCGTATGTATTGTCACTAAATGTCAACTTTCGCTGTACCCCCAAACGTCTAATCTCGGTGCTCGGCAGTCGGTTAATCTGATCATTGGTTTGGGCAATTCGCGAGCTTACATCGTTCAGCAAAATCGTATTGGTGTTGATACCTCCATTGATTTTATCCCTGAGTGCATCTTTGGTAGTTTTGATCTCCAGATCCAGGCGCTGCACCATGGGGTTTGCCTCAGTTGCCGTACGTCCTAGTTGTACCCGCTGTTGGTTCAGGTCGGTGAGCTTTTGTAGCAGACTACTAAAAATTGGATCTTCTATACCCACTGAAGAAGGTCCCGATATTCGGGACACGCCTTCTACGGATTCCAAATTATCCAGTACATTTCTGAAATAATTCAGTCTAAGCTTCAAATCCGCCAACTCGGTTTCCAACTGCTCCCTTTTGGCATACAAGGTATTAACATCGCCGAGACTCGTAGTGCTGTATTGAAATGACTCCATGTCTCTCTCGGCCTTACTTAGCGATTGAGTCACATCCTCCAACTGATAGTCGATAAAGTTGATCGTAGCAATGCCTTCCTGGTTCTTCATATCAAGATCGCGCTGCTGCACCACTTCCATCAGTGAATTGAGAAATTCTTTTTCTTTCTCCACCACGGCACCTTCCAATGACAGGAGAAGAATATTAGAGTTTCTGTCAGCGGCCTCGATATTTAATTTTTTTAGGTATTCTTTAACCAATGCATCAGGATTATTGACTACGAAGGACAAATCTTGATCGGCTGACAGTTTTACTGCTTCATTCAAGCTAATCCTAAACCCAAAAAAGTCAGACTTCGCCAATTCATTAAACTTGTACTTACTTGTAAAATTGACCCCCGGAAGGAAGGCGCTCTCTGTTCCAGCATTTTCAAAGTCATATAGATATGCACTTTCGCCCTT
>CAYUJK010000363.1:2254-4152 GCA_964444895.1 uncultured Roseivirgaceae bacterium | reverse complement strand
ATGAAAGTGAATGAGGATTTGCTGGCGCAGAAAGCGTCCGAATCAGACATCGCATTCATTACGATAGGCCGGAATTCCGGCGAATTTCAGGACCGCGAAACTGAGGGAGATTTTTACCTCACCGATGCTGAAAAACAGCTCATCAAGAAGGTGTCTACGGCTTTCAAAGCGCAAAACAAACACACCGTTATCATCCTGAACATAGGCAATGTGATCGAAACGGCGAGTTGGAGCGGCGAAGCCGATGCTATCCTCCTTGCATGGCAGGGTGGACAGGAAAGCGGCAATGCGGTGGCGGATGTGCTGGTAGGAAAAGTAAACCCTTCAGGGAAACTTCCCACTACCTTCCCTGTAGTGTACGAAGATGTTCCTTCAGCCCGAAATTTTCCCGGCATCGAGCTTTCCGATGAAGAGCTTATCGGCCTGGGCGGGCTTTCCATGGGCAAACCGTCAGAAGTAACCTACGAAGAAGGTATTTATGTAGGCTATCGCTATTTCAACAAGTTCGATGTGAAACCCGCTTATGCATTCGGCTACGGGCTTTCGTATACCCAATTCACCTACGGCAACCTCGTACTAAGCAGTGAGAAGTTCGACGGCAGCCTCAATGTGTCGGTTGAGATCACCAATGCAGGCGAAGTGGCGGGCAAAGAGGTTGTGCAGCTCTACCTGAGCGCGCCTGACAACAAACTTCACAAGCCCGAGTCGGAGCTGAAAGGTTTTGCCAAAACCAAACTGCTCCAGCCTGGAGAAAAGCAAACCCTGAGCTTCACCTTAAAAGGCAAAGACCTGGCATCTTTCCACACAGACGCCACCGCCTGGATAGCCGATGCCGGAACCTACACCGTGAAAATCGGTGCGTCGAGTGTAGATATCAAAGCCTCCTCTTCCTTTGAGCTTGCCGAAGACCTGGAGGTGGAAAAGGTAAATAAAGCGTTGGCCCCTGAGCGGGAAATAAACGAATTGCCGTAGCACAAACTGCACAAGGAGTTGCACAAACTGATTCATCCGAACATCAGCTTTGTGCAACTTTTTGTATTTACACTTGTCTCAAATTTATTTTTCTCAATTTAACCGGCTTTTTATCTCGCTAATTTTTATTTTGATGACTAAATTGAAATCATCATTATAAATTTTTGATATATGCAAAACTTTCCCTGGCTGAAAAGTTATCCCGAAGGGGTAGCCCACACGATTGACTCCAAGCGTTACAAGTCGATCCTGGAACTTTTTGAGGAATCTGTTGAGAAATACGGCGATATGGTCGCCTACGTAAACATGGGCAGAAAATTTACTTTCAATGAACTGGACAAGCAGTCGAGGAACTTTGCCGCCTTCCTTCAAAATAAAGCTAACCTGAAAAAAGGTGACCGGGTAGCCATCCAAATGCCCAACCTGCTGCAGGCACCCGTAGCGCTGTTTGGCATTTTACGGGCAGGCATGGTAGTAGTAAACACCAACCCTCTGTATACCGCCAGGGAAATGCAATTTCAATTTGAGGACACGGAAGCGAAAGCCATCGTGATTGTAGCCAACTTCGCCTGCAACCTGGAAAAGATCATCAAAAAAACTTCAATCGAAACAGTCATCGTCACAGAGATCGGCGATATGCTGGGTACGGTGAAAAGCATGGTGGTGAATTTTGTGGTGAAGTATGTAAAAAAAATGGTCCCGGCGTACAACCTCCCAAATGCGCTATCCTTTAACGGCGTACTGAGCGAGGGAGAAGCCCTGGAGTATAAGCGACCCGATATAGGCAGCGATGATATCGCCTTCCTTCAATACACTGGCGGTACTACCGGAACTTCCAAGGGCGCCATCCTTACCCATGAAAATATTATTGCCAACATGGAGCAGATATCCGAATGGATGAAGCCCAAGCTGCGGGAACGCCAGGA
>CAYUJK010000363.1:0-2154 GCA_964444895.1 uncultured Roseivirgaceae bacterium | reverse complement strand
GGAGAAATTTGCGCCAAAGGCCCGCAGGTAATGCGCGGATACTGGCAAAAAGACGATGAGACAAAGGCGGCCTTTATCAACGGATACTTCCGCACAGGCGACATCGGCGTAATAGATGAGGCAGGCTTCTTTAAGATCGTGGACCGCAAAAAGGAGATGATCAACGTATCCGGCTTCAACGTGTATCCCAACGAAATCGAGAACGTGATCGCCGCTCACCCCAAAGTACTGGAAGTGGGTGTGATCGGCGTGCCCGACGAAAAATCGACCGAAATAGTAAAGGCCTTCATCGTCAAAAAAGACGACTCACTCACGCCAGAGGAAGTAATCGCATACTGCAAGGAAAACCTTACCGGCTACAAAGTACCTAAGGCTGTAGAGTTTCGCACGGAACTCCCCAAAACGAACATCGGCAAAATTCTGAGAAGAAAGCTGCGGGATACGGGCGATGCTTGACACCATCGCCGGCACGCACCTTTAGAGAATAAATAAGAGGCTCCTGGCTGGAGTCTCTTATTTTTGCTGCATCAGAAAAGCTTTGATATAATCGTCGAGGTCGCCGTCCAGTACTGCCTGCACGTCGGTGCGTTCTACTCCGGTCCGGTTGTCTTTAATCAACTTATACGGGTGTAGTACATAGTTCCTGATCTGCGATCCAAAGTCAATCCTCAGCTTGGAACTCTCCACCTTGGCTCGCTCTTCATTCCTTCGTTCTATCTCCAACTGATATAAGCGCGACTTCAGCATGTTCAATGCCTTTTCTTTGTTTTGGAGCTGTGACCGCTCCTGCTGGCACTCGATGATGATACCCGAGGGCGCGTGCTTCAGCCTCACCGCCGTTTCCACCTTGTTTACGTTCTGTCCACCAGCCCCGCCTGACCGATACGTATCCCAGCTAATATCAGCCGGGTTTATTTCAATATTAATGGTATCGTCTACTACTGGATACACATACACAGAGGCAAAGGAAGTGTGCCGGCGTCCACCGGAATCAAAAGGAGAAATCCGCACCAGCCGGTGTACACCAATCTCTGCCTTCAGGTAGCCGTAGGCAAACTCGCCGTCAAACTCCAGGGTAGCCGATTTTATTCCCGCCACCTCGCCGGGGTTGTAGTAAACCTCCCGGACGGAATAGCCATTTTTTTCGCCCCACATGATGTACATCCGCATCAACATCTCTGCCCAATCCTGGCTCTCGGTACCACCAGCACCAGGGTTTATCTCCATCATGGCACTTAGCTGGTCCTCTTCATTGCTGAGCATTTTTTTAAATTCGAGCTCTTCCAGGGCCTCGTCTACCTTGGCATATTCTGCATCGAGTTCTTCTTCAGTTGCTTCTCCTGCTTCGTGAAAGTCGTAGAGCGTCTCAAGATCCTCAAGCGATGAATGCAGGCTACCATAAGCATCGGTCCAAACCTTTTTGGACTTGATGCTCTTCATTACTTTTTCTGCTTCTTTGGAATTGCCCCAGAAACCAGGCTGCGAGGTCAGCAGTTCCTCTTCTTCAAGTTCCTTTAATTTAGTAGCGTAGTCAAAGATACCTCCCCAAGGCGCTAACACGAGCCTTTAAATCCTTCAATTGTTCGTACGTCATTTTGAGATTTGTTTAATACAAGTAATTAATATTGATGATGTGTAATTTGTATCGTCCGCCCACTTTAAACTTTCTCGGATGGAGAAATTTAATGCCCGTTCCTGCGGCCAGGAGCACGGCACCCGTCACCCACACGTCTTCTTCAAACTGCCACTCCCGCCCCTGCACTACCGTCTTGTTGAATTGATCCAGCACAATGTACATGCCCCCGGAGATCTGCATCAGGGTACCGATCTGCTTCAGGTTAATGTCCAGGAAATCCTTTCTCCTGATGTCAATCTCACTGATCTCGTCAAGATTAATTTTGTTGTAGTGGAAAATGATGCTGCTATCCTTTATGGAAATGATGTGATCCTGACGAAAGTGCTTCTCGCCCTTGAGTTTAAATCTGATCTCGTCACCCGACTTAAAAATGGTTTTCTTTTTCGTTCCGGATTTTTCCAGGAGAAGCACGTTCTGCCCGTGAGAAGAAAATTGAAAGAAAACACAAAATAAAACCAACAAAGTAAACCTATACACCATGCAGTATGAATTAGGGAATAAAATTAGGCTTTCTTTTC
>CAYUJK010000362.1:1809-4188 GCA_964444895.1 uncultured Roseivirgaceae bacterium | reverse complement strand
ACTCAGTATGACTTAATGGTGTCTATGGCCCGGCTCGTAAATAATACGGAGAAAAGAACTGAGCCTTTCCCTGTCCTTGGAGACCGGAATTCCGGGCACAATGCCAATCATAAGCCCGTCGTTGATCATCACGCGCATTTGAGGCCGGATCACCATATCCAATTTCCCCCGATCCACCACTTTATTCAGCTCCACGCCGATAAAGTTTCGCGTCCCCCTGATCATGTAGTGAAAATTGGTATTGATCTCGTAGGCATTGTGGCTGGATTTTGATTCGTAATTATAGTGGAATTGAGGCCCTGTGTACAGCAGCGTGTGGACATTATTGCCCCATCTCTTGGCGGCGATGAAAAAAGGATTGAACAAGTTGCCCTCTATCATGTTGTCAAAATTCAGCTTTTGAAGGTCAAAAAACTCAAACTCATTAATAAAGCCCAGGGCCAGGGAAGTGTTGTGCTTTTCCGATACCAGGAACGTCCATTGGGCGGCGAGCTTCAACGACTCTATCCGGTTGGCGGGTTTGGGTTCCCCGTTGCCATTTCGGTGCGACCGCGAGTAAAATGTGAGCGGCACTTCCACTTCCAGTCCCAGGCGATCAATGACCGCCCATTCGTACTCCACAAGCGCCGAGTACTCGTCGTGCGACAGCTTATCCGTCATGCCCACGCCCACATTCCACTCTTTTTCGCCCTTTCGCGCTCCCAGGTCGCGTATGAGGTCGATATAGAGTGGTTCGGCATGGAGAACTTTTGCCGGCGCCTTTACACGCTCGATCTCATGTATGTAGGTGGAGTCCCGCTTTTCCTGCTCGGTGAGTTCTACCGGTATATCCTGTGAAAATGAGGTGAAAGAAACCAACAATATCAATATTACTATCCAATGACTTTTCATTCTTTAATTACAATTACAAGGTGAAACAATAGCCACACAAGGCCACAAAAAGGCCGCTATGAGGTCTTAAAAAAACAGAAGGAAAACCAGCCGAAAGTGGCCGGCGCAAGAAAAGAAAGGTTAGGCCATTTCTGGCGGAGGAGTATTGATATCGAAATAAACGGGGAAAAAGACTGCACATCGTTCGATGCAGATTTCAGCCATAAAGCTCGAAACAGGGCGCTTCAGAGCCACAAGATCATTGACCAGAAATTGGGAAACCTGCTTGCCCTGATTGGAAAAAGGAGCTTCCTCTTCCCTTTCGTCGCCGGGGGTGATGTCTTCAAAATCCAGACAGACTTCCATGACGAACTCTGTAATGGAATTAATGGGGTCATCGGAAAACACATTCTCATGTGGCTGCACCCACTCAGGAAGCACAAGCACATTCAAGATGAGCACTAAAAAAAACAGGGAAACACCGCGACTGCTAATTCTCCTGATCATATCTGATTTCTATGGCGTTTTCTAATTCGCATTACTAACATCTTCGACACAAAAATATTGCATTTGCTTCGGATTTTGTAGCACAAAAAAACGAAACTATCGAGCCAACCTTACCTAATCACGTATTAACCAAAACAGGGGAGCGAAAAAAAAGAATTGTACACAATTTATCTTCCTGTAAATGACTTTAATACTTGAATCTTTGCCGGAATACATCCATATTCGCTCCTTATTAAAAAAGGCCCTTTTTACCTTTTAAAATTCGCAAACCAGAACAAAAACAAATATGGCAAGAGCATTTAACTTTTCGGCCGGACCGGCAGCACTCCCCCTCGAAGTATTGGAAAAAGCACAACGCGAAATGGTAGACTACCAGGGTTGTGGCATGTCAGTAATGGAAATGAGCCACCGCTCCAAGGAATTTCAGGCAATCATCGACGGCGCCGAGGCCAACCTGCGAAAGCTGATGAACATCCCCGACAACTACTACGTCCTCTTTTTGCAGGGCGGCGCTTCCATGCAGTTCGCTATGGTGCCGCTGAACCTCTTCAGCACAGCAAAGAAAGCTGACTACGTCAATACGGGGGCATGGTCAAAAAAAGCCATCGCCGAATCCAAAAGATATGGCTCTATTAACGTGGTAGCGTCGTCAGAAGACAAAACCTTCAGCTACATACCAGACCTGAAAAAGGAAATGTTTGATCCGGGAGCCGACTACGTGCACATCACGACGAACAACACCATCTACGGCACCAAGTATCCGCAGTTGCCTGACACGGGTAGCGTGCCGCTGGTGGCGGATATGTCATCAAACATCCTCTCGCAAGCGTACAACGTGAGCGACTTTGGCCTCATCTACGCAGGAGCGCAAAAAAATATCGGTCCCGCCGGCGTCACCATCGTCATTGTGCGAAAAGACCTCGTGGGCAAGGCGCTGGACATTACCCCCACCATGCTCAACTACCAGACCTACGCCCAGGAAGGCTCTATGTTTAACACCCC
>CAYUJK010000362.1:0-1709 GCA_964444895.1 uncultured Roseivirgaceae bacterium | reverse complement strand
CTGAAAGGCCACCGCTCTGTAGGCGGCATGCGCGCCAGTATCTACAACGCCATGCCCAAAGAAGGCGTGGTGAAGCTGGTGGAATTCATGGAGAAGTTTGAGAAAGAAAACAGATAGTAAGGCAGATCAGCAATCTGTGTTCAGTGTTCGGTTTGTCCGTGTTTTTGTGTTTAACACATAGCTCGACCATAAATTACTTACCGAATACTGAATACTAAATAAAACGGAAATCACTCAATTACCCCAAGACGATGTTTAAAATCCAAACCTACAATAAGATAGCCGCAGAGGGTCTGCAAAGGTTGCCGCTTGACAACTATGAGGTAGCCTCTGAGTTTGCCAACCCTGACGCCATATTGGTACGAAGTTTCAAGCTACACGATGTGGAACTGCCCGCATCGGTAAAGGCCATCGCCCGGGCGGGCGCCGGCGTAAACAACATCCCCATTCAAAAGTGCACCGAAAAGGGAATCGTGGTGTTTAACACACCCGGTGCAAATGCCAATGCGGTAAAAGAGCTGGTGCTGGCTTCGCTGTTTCTCTCTTCACGAAAAATTCACCAGGGCATCGGTTGGACAAAAAGCCTGGCGAATTCCAGTGAAGATGTAGCCAAGCTGGTAGAAAAGGAAAAAGCCAACTTTGCCGGACCCGAGGTAATGGGAAAAACCTTAGGGGTTATAGGCCTCGGCGCCATTGGTATGCTCGTGGCCAATGCCGCCGAAGCGCTGGGCATGCGCGTGATCGGCTACGACCCTTACATTTCGGTAGACGCCGCCTGGCAACTGTCGAAATACGTAGAAAAAGCCAAAAGCCTGGATGCCCTGATCAGTGAGTCGGACTACATAACGCTTCACGTACCGTTCGTAGATGCCACCAACGGCTTTATCAACAAGAGCAAATTTCAACTGATGAAAGATGGCGCGAGAGTGCTAAACTTCGCCCGTGGTGAACTGGTGAATAAAGCGGATATGCTGGAGGCGCTTACCACCGGGAAAGTAGCCTGCTATGTTACCGACTTTCCGGATGAAGACTACATCACGCATGAAAAAGTGTTGCCTGTTCCCCATCTGGGTGCTTCTACTCCCGAATCGGAAACCAACTGCGCACTGATGGCTGTAGACCAGGTAAAGGATTTTTTGGAAAATGGAAACATCCGCAATTCCGTCAACTTCCCCTCCGCAGACATGCCGAGAAATGACGGCCCCCGGCTGCTGATCGCCAATAAAAACATCCCAAAAATGGTGGGACAGATTACCTCCGTCCTTGCTGACCAGAGCATCAACATCGCAGACATGCTCAACAAGCACCGCGACGACCTCGCCTACAATATCATTGACCTTGACGATGACATTAAGCCCGAACAAATTGACAAAATCAAGGCCATTGAAGGAATCATTATGGTGAGACTTCTTCCGGGAAGGGGCAATGGAGCAATTAAGTGAATTGGGTAATTGTGTTGATTAAGTTAACTAAGGAAGCATGAATGGCTTTGAGGACTTAGAGTTGTGGAAAGAGTGCAGGAGATTTCGTAATGAATTATCAAAAGTAGCCAAAGCACTCCCCTCAGAGGAAAAATATAAGTTGGTTGATCAATTACTTCGCTCAAGCCGCTCTGTTACGGCTAATATCGCGGAAGGACACGGCAGATTTCACTATCAAGAAAATATCCAATTTTGCAGACAGGCAAAGGGTTCTTTAAGCGAAACACT
>CAYUJK010000361.1:0-4192 GCA_964444895.1 uncultured Roseivirgaceae bacterium | reverse complement strand
TGCTATACATTGCGTTTTCAGGATCTGGGCCTTTGAACTTGGTAAAAGTCAATACATTTTGCCCTTTGAGAAACACCTTACAGTTAAAGCCTTTTGACCATTTTGTAGGGATATTATATCCGACTTCAATGTTCTTAAGCCGAACAAAGGATGCATCGCTAACAGCAGCATCACTTGATCTATGAAAAGCATGACCAAACAGTTTATCAATGTTGAAACCCGCAGAATACCCCTGAATGGATGCTTGATCCCCAGGCTCTTGCCAATTATTTAAAATTTCCACTGATTGGTTTACTGCTTCCCCGGGAAGGGGGTAATGGAACAGGTAGTTATACCCTTTTTGTTTTACAAATTGAAAACTAAAATCCAAGTAAATATTTTTATAGGCCAGATGGTTGCTCCAGCCTCCAAAATAATCAACACTTAAGTCAACCACCTTTTGTTTGTCATCTGTACTTGTAATCTCTCCGTCATTATTAAAATCTTCAAATTCATAGACCCCTGTTTCGGGGTTGACCCCATTGAATTGATATACCAAAGCAATATCAAGGGGTTTGCCCACGCGTAACCTATTTGCAAAAGTTGATGATTCCAGATTATCAAAAGCCACTAATTTGTTTTTAGGAGCTGAATAGTTGAATGAAGAAACCCACTTAAATTTTGCAGACTGAACCGGAATTATTCTAGCATCCACTTCAAGTCCTGTATTTTGAACAGTAGCATCAAAATTTGCCTGTAAATTATTAAAGCCCGTTGTTCCCGGAAGTGGAACACCAATCAATTGGTTGGAAGATTTATTTTTATAATAAGCGGTTGTTAGGAAAATTCTATCATTCCATAAGCCCATTTCAACTGCCAATTCGAGTTTTTTATTTATTTCCCAGGCAAATTTGGGATTGAACAAGCGTGTAGGTTCAACGATGGGTATTCCTTCATAATTTGTACCCCCCGTGGAGTATGTATTTAGAAATGCATAATCACCAATTAGATCGTTACCACTTGTACCATAGCTGCCCCTAATTTTTCCAAAACTGAGAAAACTCAAATTGTCTTTAACAAAATCCTCTTCTGAAAAAATCCAAGCAGCGCCAATGGCACCAAAATTTGCAAAGCGGTTGCCCGGACCAAAACGGCTGGATCCATCTCTACGGCCGGTAAGGTTCAGTATGTATTTTCCGTTATAATTGTAATTAATCCTTCCAAAGATTGCGTTATATCTGTATTCATTCTCTTCATCGCTGCGTATATCCACAGTTGAAGCAGCAGCTATATTGTAAATCTGACTATTACTATTAAAACCAGTGGCCTGTAATTTTAAGCTGTTTTGTTGTTGGTCCTGAAATGTAGTGCCAACCAATACATTTAATTTACTTTTTCCAAACTCTTTGTTCCAAACGAGGCTGGGTTCAAAAATCCACGAGCTCCTTTCTCCATTATTCAAAAAGATTGATGAAAAACCGCTGTCTAAACCAAATGCAGGATCAAAAAGTGTGTGGGGATTTGTTCTACTCTCTTTAAGATGAAACTGATTGTACCCCATAGTGGATTTAAAATCAAGTTCTTTGGAAATTTTATATCGAAAAGCAGTATTTAAAATCAGGTTATTTGCCTTTGCCAAATAGGTTGATTCCAAGTGACGTAAAGGATTGTTCCAAGTACTGTTTTCCCAATTAAGGTTTCCTTCTGCATCATATAATTCCGGTGCGTTTGGGGCTAACAGTCTCGCCTCACTTGTGAAATCTGTTGCAGGAAGGTCATTGTCATCCAAACTGTAATTGAGCGAAACATCAAATTGCAATCGATTATTATCTGAAATGTGGTTGAAATTTGCCAAAAAAGTAGCTCTCCTGTATTTTGAATCACCCGGAAACACGGTTGTTTCATTTAAATAGTTGCCACTCACCAAGAACTTGTTTTTTATACTCCCCCCAGTGTAAGTAGCCTGGTAATGATTTTTGTATGCAGTACCCCCAATTAGCGTTTTTTGCCAATCTGTATAGCGGTTTCGATCCCAAGTACCATTAATGTCATAAGCTGTGGGTGGTGGTTCGGGTAACCCATCATTTTCAAAAGCCTGTTCGCGCATTTTGATGTACTGTTCTGTGTTCATCAATTTCATGGTACGTGTGATTTGGCCAAAACCTGAATTGATGTTTAATTTGAATGATGAACCATCCACTTTTGCTTTTTTGGTTGTGATCAAGACCACACCATTTGCTCCCCGAGAACCATAAATTGCTGTAGCATCTGCATCTTTAAGTATTTCAACACTTTCAATGTCGGACGGGCTTATGTGGTTGAGGGGGCTTGAAGGTAAGGTGCCCAAAACATTGGATACTTGAATATCCCCCAAAGATTGTGACAGGTAAGGCACGCCATCAATTACATATAAGGGCTCATTACCATCAGCTCTAATACTGTTTCTACCCCTAATATTAATTGAAAAGCTACCGCCGGCCAGTCCAGAGTTTTGGGTAATGTTTACACCTGACATTCTACCCTGTAGTGCTTCCAATGGGTTTGTTATGGGCTGTCTTTCTATTTCACTTGCTTTTACTCTTGAAATACTGCCTGTTCGCTCCTTTTCTGTTGTGTTATAGTACCCCGCATTGATGACCACTTCTTTTAATGTAGTAGCATCTTCCCTCAAAGTGATGTTGATTAATGAGCGGCTGTTGACCGGTTCTTCCACAATGGCATATCCGATATAACTTATTACAAGCGTGTCTGTAGGATGGGCAGCTACTTTATAGCGCCCATTAAAATCAGAGACGGTGCCCCGTTGTTCTCCTTTTATGAGAACTGTTGCCCCGGGTATGGGTGAGGCACCGTCATTGATTTGCCCTTGCACTTCCAAGGTGAAAGTTGTTTGGGCTAAAAGAGAAAAAGTGAGGGGCAACATGAGGAGGCAGGCTGTGATTTGCTGCCTTATGTTCTTGAATTGGTATTTATTTTTCATATTTTTGGTTTGTCCTCACCCCAAACCCCTCTCCCAAGGAGAGGGGCTTAAAAGCGAGGTGGTTATTAAATAGTTATAAGGCCTTCTCTGTCTGTGGCCCTTCGATACATCCGCCTTCGTAAACCTTCGGCGGACACTCAGGGTGACAGTTTGAGAAGAGTCCTCCCCCTAACCCCCTCCCAAGGAGGGGGAACTTTTGGGAAGTTTCATTTTAATTTTGCTTGCTTGATTTGCCGCGCTGCGCTCGCAATGACCATAAAATGATAGAAGTAATTGCGTTAGTTCACGAGATCCCCGCCTTCGCGGGGATTTGTGGCACTCCGTGGCCCTTTGCCTCATGGCTAAATGATTTTAACAAGGGGCGTGGCTTTGCCGACCTGACTAGAGGTGATGTGTAGAGCCGTTGTGGAGTGCTTAGCTAATTTGAGCAAGCTTAGAGGTTGTTTGTCATAGGCATAATCGAATATAGGGTTAAACAATGACTTATTGCGATACCTGTAAAATATTGAAGAAGTGCCTTGAAGTAAAGGAGAGTTTAGCCAAAAAAAGGCGTGGAACTCAACTTACCAATCTGGGGTACTGGCATACCTTGCAACGATAAGAGAGCCCACGCCCGGGTCGTGAGCAATCTGCTTATCATCTCGTTGCTTAAAACTGCCAGTTTTCAGATTGAGACTCAAAGCGAATGCTTCTAATAATTTTTTCTATTCGAAGAATCGCAAAATTACATCTTTTAGATGTAAAGCTTTGACAAATATAGTAAATAAAACATTCAATACAAATTTGTATCGAATAATCTAATCTTTTTTCTCAAATTTTACTGAATGAGAAAGTACAATGAAGATGAATTAGAATTATTAAACATCCAAATAGGATGTATTTTAAGATTAGCCAGATTAAAGAAAGGTTTGTCGCAACATAGTCTATCTTTATTATTAGGTTCAAACCCAACTATGGTTGGAAGAGTCGAAAGGTTTGAGAATATTAGCAGTTGGGATAAATTATATTCCATTAGTCAACAATTAGATGTTGATTTTTGTAACTTATTTACTTTAAGAAGTAAAGACGAGTTATTATCAATTGTCGAAGGGTCTTTCAAACTTGAAGATAAACTTACCGTAGAGAAAAGAGAATATTATACTACTCTAAAAAAGACAATTAAAGAAAAGTATGAGTTGCTTCTAAAAAGACAATAAAGTTCAATAAAAAGTTTAGTACATTTTAAGATTGATT
>CAYUJK010000360.1:0-4196 GCA_964444895.1 uncultured Roseivirgaceae bacterium | reverse complement strand
CGCCGGGCAAAGTCCACGTTCTGTTGTACCCGTTCAAACTGCTCCGTTAGCAATTGCAGTTCAGCTACCTGCGCATCGAATTTATTCTGCAATTCAATCAGTTTGAATTGGCGAGCGAGATCGTTGCGTTCCAGTTTCAGCTTATTGATATTCACTCCCGCTCTTTCTTTTCTCAAAAACAACGGCATAGACACCCCTACCCCCCACGTATAGTCATTGGTATTGAAACCCTCAACGCCATAGTTACCCATGGGCTCACTAAGGAACTGGTACTTTAGTGTAAGCTCGGGCTTCAGATTCTCTCGCAGCCATCGCCTTTCTATTTCCAGGGAAACGGCCTTTTGATCGTACGCGACTAATTCAGGATGTTGCAGGCGAATACGATCACGTAATTGCCCCAAACCGTCCGGAGAGAGCGCTACATACAGCGAATCCATGTTATACGCAGGTATGGGCGGGCAGCACTCCGGCTCATAACCGCCACTGTACCCCCAGAGAAAATCGCCCAACCAATAGAATGACTTTTGTAGTGCCGTTTCTGCCTCTTGCCACGACACCAGCCGGGCCTGCCATTGCAGGTACGCCTCCAGCGTATCTACCGCGGGGATATCCCCCTGAAAATAAGACTCCCTCAGCCCTTCAAAACGCACTTGAGCATTTTCAGCGTTTTCCTCCATTATCTCGCGCTGAATATACCGGTAATAGTACTCCCAGTAGGCTACCGCAGCATCAAACATAAATTCGTTCATATAGCTATTGAAGATCGTCTGCGAGAGTTCGAATTCATTTTTCGCTATGCGCAAATCGCGCCGCCGCTGGTCTATGAGCAAACCGCGTCCGAGATTCACTGAAAGCCCTGCGTGCAGCAGTCCGTTGTCGGGGGTGGCATATTCTCGGTTCAGGTACACGCCGTCGTTCAGCGAATAGCCCCCCTGAAATTCTACTCCCATAAATGTGGGAGCTTTCAGCGATACGTCGTTGTAACGGTAATAGCTCGTTCCTCCGAAATATTTTTCCCGCAGGTCAGCAGAAAGCTTCGGATCAAATCCACCTCTGGCTTTCTGTATTTCCCTTTCTGCCTCATCTACCTGCAGCAATTCCTCCCTCACCATCAGGTGCTTGCTCCTCACATCTCCCATAAAGTGATGAAACTCTGGCAATACGGTCTGACCGTAAAGGGTAAAACACCCCATAAAACCAACCAAAAACAAAAGTCTCGCTCGCATCATTTCTTCTGGGTTTGATTGCCGTTAGCGGATTTGTAATACTCCGGCGGGAATCCATTGATATTTCGCCACAGTTCATACCATATCGGCACATTTTTCAACAGCGCTATCGCATTGGCGCCGGCGCCTACTTTCAACCCTTTGGGCCAGGGTTTGTCATTTTCGTCGGGCGCTACCAATACCCGAAACTTTCCATCGGGGCCCGAAAAGTTATCAATAGCTACAACCTTTCCTCCGAAAGACCCTATGGACAACTCTGGCCAGCCCGAGAACACGATAAACGGCCATCCGTCGAACACGAATCTTACCTTTTGACCTGCTTCAAGAAGCGGCAAATCTACCGGCCTGATGAAGACCTCCACGGCCAGGTCGTACTCGGCAGGCATCACACTGAGTATCTCTGTACCCTCTTTAATCATTTCTCCGATACCCTTACTCACCGTTTGTGTAACATAACCGCTCTGCGGCGCCGTCACATAATAATATCCGGTCCTGACCTCATAGTTGGAATACTGGTTTTCCAGCTTGGCCAAATCACTTTCTGTATTGTACATATCCGAATAGGAGGCGTACAAATCAGATTTGGCTTTGGCTATTTTTTCCCTGTACTCATTGTCCGTATTGGTGAGTTCAAGTTGCGCGTTGATCAGCTCGTTGCGACTGGCGAGCAGTTTGTTCTCGGAAGATATATACTTGGCAATGGCCTCCTGAAATTTCAGTCTTCTTGCCTCCAGCTCGGTGAGAGATTTTAAGCCCTTTTCGTATAATTCCTCCATCCGCACGAGCTGGTGATCGGCTATATCTCGATTGATCTTTTCGGCAACGAGATCAATGCTATCCGAAACCACTTTCAAACGCGCCTGTTCAATTTTATTCTCATTTTGCTGTATCTTTAATTTCCGCACTTTTTCCAGGGCATCGATCTGTTGACGCAACGCATCCACCTTTTCTTCATAAGACTGCCTGGAAAATCCCTTGGCCTTGATCTGCTCTGAGGTACGATCAAGAAGCTGAGGGTCAAAGTATTCGTCTTTTACTTCTGAAATAAACAGCAGTGTGTCCCCTTTTTTTGCAAAATCTCCCTCTTTTACATACCACTTTTCTATTCTTCCGGCTATCACACTGTGCAACGCTTGTGGCCGATGGTCAGGCCTGAGGGTAGTGACCATTCCGCGCGCCCTTATGTTCTGTGTCCACGGAAGAAAGCTCACACCTACGAGTACTCCCAGCAATACCAGGAGTATCTTAGCGATGCGCATTTGGTACTTTGCCTTTCCTACCATCAGGTAAGACTTATAGTCTTTCAATGACACCAGGTGTTTGACACTATTGTTCGAAATATCCAGCATCAGATCAGAATTTTTTGGTACGACATTTTGTTTACATCCATTGTGCTCACCGGCTCATTTTCGACGATTTCGCCATTGTGCAGTAATATGATTCGATCACATTTTCTTACGGTATCCAGGCTGTTGGAAATCATCACCAGCGTCCACGGATGCTGCCTGTCTGTAAAGTAGTTGATGATCTTCTTCCTTTCTTCGCTTTCCAGTACCATAAGCGAGTCGGTAAGCAGCACCAGTGCAGGCCTGGCGACTATGGATCTTGCCAGGATGATTTTCACGATCACGCTATCTGGCAAGCGCTTTCCTTCAGGATTCACCAGCATAAAGTAGCCCTCTTTATTCGCTTCCAGGAATTGGTTGAGGTGTACAGCTTTAACTGCCTCTTTGACCTGCTCCATTGCGATGCCCGGTCTTCCGAGGGTGATATTGTCATAAAGGGTGCCCTCAAACAAACTTTCTTCAAAAAGGCAATCGCCGATAAGTGCCCGCAGACTACTGGTTTTTATATTCCTGAGAGGGACTTCGTTAAAAAGGATACTGCCTTCGTAGCCCTCATAAAGGCCTGCGGTGATCTTTAGCAGCGTCGTTTTTCCTGAACCGTTAAAGCCCGAAACACAAACCTTTTCGCCACTCTCAATATCAAGGTTCAGGTCGTTCAGGGATTTTTTTTCGCTTCCCGGATAAGCAAAGGAAACCCTTCTGTATGACACCTTTAGTCCCTTTCCGGTGTGCGACATCTCCATTCCCTGCTCTTTTTCAATGGGAAAGTCGGTGACCGTACCCACTTTTTCAAGCGCTGTAAGCACATCATACACCGTGTCCATATTCAGGATAAGTTTTTCGATTGAGACGATTACCATGATTATAATGATCTCTGAGGCTACGAACTGGCCGATATTGATCTGCTCAGTAAGCACGAGGTAGCTGCCCAAAATCAGTACTCCACCTATTACCACCACTTTGAACATCACCATGTTGAGAAACTGAGATACCAATATTTTGAAATGCGTTTTCCGATGGGTGAGGTATTCCGAAACAAGTGTATCGGTATTATTCATGGGTAATGACGAACCTCCGGCAAGCTTGAATGTATTCAGCGTACGAGCTACTTCTTCCAACCAGTGCACTACTTCATACTTAGCTTTCGACTCCTTGAGGCTAGTCTCCAAACCCTTTGGGCCGGAGAACCGGAAAATCAGGTATACCACAAACACTATAGCAGCTCCCAATGCGATGAACAAAGGGTGATAGAACGAAAGCAGCAATAGTCCAAAAACTACCTGCAACGAGGCTATTGAAAAATCGATAAGCAGCTTTGACAATCCTTTTTGGATGGAAAGAATGTCAAAAAACCTGTTTACCAGCTCTGGCAGGTATTCGTTGTGAATGGCATCCAGTTGGAGCCGCGGTATTCTAAACGCAAACTCCAGCGAGGCTTTGGTAAATATGCTTTGCTCCAGGTGCTCTATCAACCACAACTGCATGATCTGGAACCATCCGCTTATGGCTATGCCCCCAATAACAAACAGGATGAGTATAACCAATGATGCCGATACCTGCCCCCCCAGCAGAAAGTTGATTACCGTTTGGATACCCAGTGGAATAGTGAGGTAGATAAGCCCGC
>CAYUJK010000359.1:1283-4201 GCA_964444895.1 uncultured Roseivirgaceae bacterium | reverse complement strand
CCACCTGAGGTGGCGGCCAGCGTACCTGCTGAAGCTGCTAAGGTAACGGTGAGTGCATCTCCATCAACATCTGCAAATGTTGCCGACGAAAGATCGACATTACTGGCCACATCTTCTGTGACAGAGATGTCGGTTGGCAAGCCGGTCACAGTTGGGGCATCATTGACAGCCGTAATATCAATATTTACAGTGCCGAGCTGAGGATTTACGGTGCCGTCATTGGCATTTATGGTTAACGTGGCGGCATTATTTCCATTGGCATTGGAGGCACCTGTGTATTTTATGTTAGCCGGTGTATCCAAATAGGTATTGATGTTGGCTGCCGTTCCGGCCAAAGTCAATGTACCGGTGCCGCTGCCGCCTATTGTTACTCCCCCGCCTGAGGCAGCAGCTAATGTGCCTGCTGAGGCGGCAAGCGTCACTGTCAACGCATCTCCATCGGCGTCTGCAAAAGTCACTGCCGATAGATCCACATTGCTGGCTACATCTTCGGTTACTGTGATGTCGGAAGGGATGCCGGTGGCCGTGGGGGCAGTGTTGCTAATCGGCGTAGAAACCTGGATGTTATTGATGCTGTGGTTTGTGGCTGATTGATCTCCCACATACCCTCCGGCGCTGATGTAGAGTCTAACATCATCCACATTAGAAAATGAAGCGTCTAATGCTACCGTGATCGGATCATAATCCGGATCAAAACCATTGAATGTCATCGAGGCAACTTCGCTGCCGTTGCGGTATCCTTTTATGGTGTTGGTAAAAGGAGTAGATTCTCCCCAGTTATAATATTTGAACTGAATGAGGCGAAATTCACTGCCGTCTGCAGATTTTATCGACATCCCTTTATTGCCATCATTGTTATCATACGTGATCGCTGAATAACCCGCGTCATTGCTATAGTGAAAACTATTATCTTTCCATGAAAGCGAATTCAGAAAAGTTCCGCTCGTGTTAGTAATATTAAAGATTTGAATATCAATATCAGAAATTGCGTCAGCCCCCCCCTCTCCGTCTTGAGCAATGTTATCACCTAGTCCGGTGTTGTTGGAAAAAGAAATTGTGGGGCTTGAAGAAAGGGATACGCTAACCGTTGCGTTATCTACCACGAAAGTGTCAAAAGAATGAAATAGTCCGTCTTCATCACCCGGATTATATGCTGGGTTATTATCCTTGTCCATGGTAATGCGTACCTCGTCAATACTCTCAAAAATGGGGTTTGTCAACGTCACCGTAGAGTACCAGGGACTCTCGTGTGAAACAATTATCACACTTTCCGATCCCTGAAGAACGCCGTCTTTGTATCCAGATATTTTGAGGTAGTTTCCCCAGGAGTCCCACCCTGCATCGTGTGCTTTAAAACTAACAAACTTAAAGTCAGAACCATCAGATGTTTTGATGACCAAGGCTTGAGGATCTATCCATTTAAGTGCTGCATTGCTTGTATACCCGGCAGTTATGTATCCGCCATCCCCCATTTCGGTGGGAAAACTATGCCAGCAGCCACCTGCAGCTGTTTCATACCATAAGCTCCCTCCACCCGATACCGTGCCGTCAAAATTGGCGGCATAGATTCGAAATGTCTTTCCAATCGCTGAAAAATTGTGATTATCGTCAAGGGTACTACAAGCGCCGAAACCCTGATCGTCGAAACTGATAGTGCCCTGTGCATTTGAATTTGTCAATGCTACTACATGAAAGACAAAAAGTCCAAGGAAGACCGGCAACAGGCCATGCTTCGGAAATTGCTGTGCTTTATTTTTCATTCTGAATAATTTTTTTATCGTCTTACTGCTCTAATCAAGTATCAGAGCATCAGTTCAAGTATCTCAATAATGGAAGTAGAACCGCGCTGAGGTTATACTGATTTAAAATGATGGCTGTCATGAAGTGATTGTATTTTGATGCTTCACTGATTGATAAATTCTCGCAGAGTCCATAAAAAGATCGTGTTAATTCACTTGCTGTGAATCCGAAATATTGATGAACTTATTTAGATTATAGTAACACAAAATATTTTATTCGTTCAAATCATTTCTATCGTCGACCAACAGGTCAAAAACGCTATTAAATCTTATAAAAGCGATATAAAAGATGCTATCATTGTGCAAGAATGGAGAAAAATCCTGTGCTTTCATACCCAATACCCCATAATCATAACTGAATAGTATAAAAGTATCATGTAACTTTTTTGCAATGAAATAAAGATAATCGTCCGATTTCGTCATGAATTGTGACGTCAAAAAAATGAATGTCCCAACAATCCATCTGTTGACCGAAAGAAACAAAGCGTTCATTCCCGTCAATACTCATTTTACGCATCATGGGAGATTTTTCGTCAAGTAGGTATTTTCTGATTTTTACACGGCAAAATCTCTCCCGCTTTACATTTCATAAAAATTTACCTTGTTATTATGCTGTAAAAAATAGAAATTATAAACCTATATGACCTTGCGTGGTGCCGCAAGAGGTTTTACCACTGTTACTTAACCATTAGCAACGATGAAAAAAAAATCTAAAAAGCTCAAAAGTATTTTGTTGGTAGACGACGATGAGATCATGAATTTCATCAATAAAAAGCTGATCGCCAGCCTGGATGTGGCCGAGAGCGTCCACACCACCCGGCATGGGCAGGAAGCCCTGCAGTTTCTGTATCAACAAAGCGTACAGGCCGGCGGCTCCGGCAGCGACTACCCGGACGTGATCTTCCTTGACATCAACATGCCCGTAATGGACGGCTTTGAATTTCTGGAGGAGTTTCAGCAAATCCCGCACAGGGAGGTAGAAATTGTGATTCTCACGTCCAGCGACTACAACAGGGATATCCAACGAGCCAAAGAGCTGAACATCGAACGGTTTTTCACAAAACCGCTTACAGAAGAAAAAATAATGGAGGTAGTGGGGTAGGTATTTGGTGATTGGGT
>CAYUJK010000359.1:0-1183 GCA_964444895.1 uncultured Roseivirgaceae bacterium | reverse complement strand
CTTTTTAGACAACCATATTATCTGCAAATGACACATCAGTCTCTATTCAACTGGAGCGGAGGTAAGGATAGCTCACTGGCGCTTTACCACGCGCTGAAAGACCCCCGCTTTCATATTGATTTGCTGCTCACCAGCGTTAACAGTCATCACGGGCGCGTATCGATGCACGGGGTGCGGGAAGTATTGCTGGAAGAGCAGGCAAAAAGCCTGGGCTTGCCTCTGCATAAAATCATGCTGCCCGACCAACCCACTATGGATGACTACAGCCGCATAATGGGCCATAATATGGCCATATTGAAACAAAAGGGATATACGCATTCTATTTTCGGAGATATTTTCCTGGAAGACCTGAAGAAATACCGGGAAGACAAGCTGGCTGAGCAAGGGTTTACAGCGCACTTTCCGATATGGAAAAGAGACACCACCGAACTCATTCACGAATTTATTGACCTGGGCTTCAAAACGATTGTAGTGTGCGTGAAAGCCGAACTGTTAGACGAAAGTTTTACAGGCAGGGTAATAGACCGGGACTTCCTGAAAGACTTGCCCGATACGGTAGATCCTTGTGGAGAAAACGGCGAGTTCCATACGTTTGTGTTCGACGGACCAATATTCAGCAATCCTGTGCCGTTTGAAGTGGGAGAAAAGGTATACCGCGAGTACCAGGCGCCCAAGTCAGCAGACGATGTCTGCAACCCGGGAGACGATGCCAAGCCCTCAGGCATGGGGTTTTGGTTTTGCGACCTGGTACCCTTGAATAAGGGGGCTGAAATAGCGGTTTAAATGCTGAGCGCACAAAGTATAGTTGTCTGACAATCAATTTCATAGCAACACAAATTCATTCACAACATATCCAAACTAAATACACAAAAGTGAAAAAATTCAATATCGAACCCATCGAAAATCGCTCATTGGAAAATGCCCTGAGCCACAAAATAGCCAACAAAACCAAACCCCTCGGTGCGCTGGGAAGACTTGAAGCCATCGCGCTGCAGATAGGCCTGATCCAATCTACCGAGACTCCGCAACTCACCAAGCCGCACATAGCCGTTTTTGCCGCTGACCACGGAGTGGCGCGCGAAGGTGTAAGCGCTTATCCATCAGAGGTAACACCGCAGATGGTGTTTAACTTTCTCAATGGCGGGGCGGCTATTAATGTGTTTTCGCGCCAAAACAATATTTC
>CAYUJK010000358.1:0-4206 GCA_964444895.1 uncultured Roseivirgaceae bacterium | reverse complement strand
ATCACCGGGTGAATGGTAGCGTTTTTCAGGTTCAACGCCATGTACACCACAAATACCGAGCTCACCAGGTACAACGCAATACCACCCAGCGCATACCGCTGCCGGAGTTCTATCAAAAACTCCTTTCGGATCAGGGAGAGGACTTGGGTGAGGAAGGACATGGGTGGTGTTTTAGTGCAAACTTAATGGAAATATTGGAAAAAGGAGAAGGCGCAAGGAGCAAAGGGTAAGGGACAATGAGGCCGCTCCCCTTACTGTCATTCCCGGCGGAGCGAAGCCGAACATGGGGAATCTGGCGATGGGGAGCAGTAGTATTACAGCACGAGGTAGGAGGGAAACTCAATGCAGAAAAGGAACCAGATATTGGAAGAAAAATTTGTTTTGTCACCCTGACGAAGGAAGGGTCTAAGGAGTTGCTTACTGTTCAAGTCGGTCTATTTTTGTCCTGATCTCTTCAATTACTTCAGAGTTCATGATCACTTTCTTTGGCTATCCATTAGTCTAAATATTTAAAATTAAGATTTAACCTACTCTTCTTTAACTGTAGGTCTAAACTAAAAATATTGTTAATTTCTATTCCTAAGGGAGTTAAATATACTTTGTCATAATTTGTTGATGTTTTTATTTTATCAACCAGGCCCAATCCGACACACCAATTACAAGCAAAATTTAAAAATTCATACATAGTACAAGAGCGATAGTTCGATGTCTCCGTTTATTATTTTATGAGTTGTCTGCAATGGTCAAATATTTTTTTACACAAAGACAAATAAAAGGAACTCTATCTGATATTGCCGGTTTCCTGAACTATACTGGCACTGAATACCGATTACACTTTCATCCTTTATAGACTGTCTGCCGCCGCTTGTATCACTCTCATTCACCAGATGGCCACGTCGGTCTCCTCACGTCAACCTCCTCGCCTGTCTGCCGACATCATTGCCGTCAGTTTAGTGAGTTCCGGGAGATTTTGAGGTCAAATAAAACGACGTTTTTAGCGGACATCTCCCTTAATCCCTCTTCAAAGAGGGAGTATTGGAGTTTTATTTGACCTCAAAATCATTAAACAGTGCTTAAACTGACGGCTATGGTCTGCCGACATAGGCAGGCCATGACGGTAAGGGGGCTACTGCCTACTGCCGCTCACAACGCCAGCATCTCCCGGGCGCTTGCTACGTTGGTCTGAGAGGGGGAGTCGCCGCCGATCATCTTGGCAATTTCGAGTATGCGCTCGTCTTTTTCCAGCTTGCGGATGCGGCTCACGGTGAGGGGTTCGGAGTTGTCCTTGTATACAAAAAAATGTCCGTCGCCCTTGGCCGCTATTTGGGGTAGGTGGGTGATGGCCACTACCTGGTGACCCACGGCCATTTTCTTCATGAGGGCGGCCATTTTCAAGGCTATTTCGCCGGAGACTCCCGTGTCGATCTCATCAAAAATGATGGTAGGCAGGGAGGTTTTATCAGCTATGATATTTTTCATGGCAAACATCAAACGCGAAAACTCGCCACCGCTGGCTACTTTTTTCAGTTCCTCGGGTTTTACTCCCCTGTTGGCACTGAAAAGTATCTTCAGATCGTCCTGGCCGTGAGACACCGGCGGGATTTTATCGATCTCAAAATCTACCGCTGCATGTGGCATTCCCAGGTCGCTAAGCAGTGCCTCCAGTTTGCCTTTCAGCGATGGCAGCACCTCCCGGCGTCTTTGCGAAAGCGCGTCGGCTATCTCTTTTACTTTGCTTCGCAACTCATCCTGCTCTTTTTCCGCTTTTGTTACTTCTCCATCGATGTTGGAAATTACGTGCAGTTTCTCTTCGATCTGGTCCTTGATCTTCAAAAGCTCATCGATGGATGCGAGGTTGTGTTTTTGTTGCAGGCGGTAGATGAGGCTGAGCCGTTCAGAAACTTCAGTTTGGCGCTCGGGATCGAACTCTATTCGCTGTTCTTCACCTTCGAATTCGTGTAAAATGTCTTTCAGCTCTATCTGCACGCCTTCCACCCGTTCGGACAGCGATTTAAAAATCTCCGAAAACTCAGCGATAGATGCCATGTTCCGGGCAACCACCTGAAGCGAGTTGATCACAGAAAATTCGTGATTCGACAAGAGCTCCACATTTTCGAGCAACTTTCGCTTTATTTCTTCGGCATGCTCCAATATTTTCTGCTCTTCTTCCAGTTCCTCTTGTTCGCCAGCCACAAGGGCCGCCTTGTCCAGCTCTTCAAACAAAAACCGGTTGTAATCCGCTTCCTTTTTCAGCTCGACGGCCTGGTGATTTAGCTCCTCCAGCTTTTTTGCTGCTTTTTTATAGGTAGTGAATACCTTTTTGTACTCTTCCAGAAGAGCAAAATTATCGGCAAATGCATCTATGAACCTCAATTGAAAATTGGCCTTTCCCAAGAGCAGCGTGTCGGACTGCGAGTGGATATCGATGAGGTAAGCACCTATCTCCGATATCACTTCCAGATTTACAGGGGTGTCGTTAACAAAAGCGCGCGACTTACCGGAAGGGCTTATTTCGCGTCGTATGATGCAATCGGAAAAATAGTCGAGGTCGTGGTTGTAAAAGACTTCCTGAAGATTATACTCTCTAATGTCAAATATGCCTTCTACAAAGCATTTTTCTTCAGGATTGAGAAGCGCCTTGGTATCGGCACGATTGCCCAGCAACAGGCCTATCGCGCCCAGCATGATGGACTTACCCGCGCCGGTTTCACCGGTGATGGTATTCAGGCCACCCACCGGATCCATCTTTAACTCTTTGATTAAAGCATAATTTTTGATCTGAAGATGCTTGAGCATAGCCGTCAGTTAGAAAGCATTTCCCTGAACTTGTCTGTATTACTGGGTTCGATTTTCGAACAAATGTCAAAAGCCTCCCTTTTTTGTGCTGGAGTTGACTGCTTAAAAATATTAATAATTTCGTCCGTTTTGGAATCAAAAAAGGAAATTTTAATAATAGAGTTGGGACGAAGCCTTTCTATTTCCTGCAATTTTTTGAGCAAACCCAGCACATTGTTTCTGGCTTCTTCCGGCTTTTCAAGAAATACATCCAGGCCCAGCCGGTGGTAGTTGTAAAACTCCTCGCGAAAAGGCTCTACCTGCTTGTTGGTCAGATTTTCGATAAGCCAGTAGCGATTTCGGTTGCTGTCAAATTGCTGCCAGCCCTTGATGCTTGTTGACTGCGCCAGGTTCAAGATATCAAATGCCCGCTGAAAGTGGGGTGTACCGCCAAGCTTTGCATAGCTGTCGTAGTCAATTCCGATAACCACATAGGCGTAAAACGCTAACATTGACACCAGGTTGGTGCCAAAGGTATTGGGGCTGAAGTCCAGCGGCTGCGACTCGGTGTATTCAAAAATGAAGTCCCTGTCGGCAAAATTCAGCATCAGGCTTTCATAACCAGTGTTGTACACGGGCCTTGAAGATTGTACCTGGGCAGTGGCTTCATAGCTATTGATCGCTGGGTTGCCCGTAAGGGTAATGACGATGTTGCAGTTAATTCTCTCTTCGGGTTCAAAAAAATCGTCCGTCCATTTCCTCGTATTCATAAAATTTTGGAATGAGCGCTCCATATCCCGGAAAATTGCTCTATCCGTAGTTTGAATGCGTTGATCATCGACCACCACACGGCAGTTTAGCTCCTGCGCCAGGGAAGCAATAGAACTGGAAAGTCCTAAAAAAACAATCAGTAGTGCTCGTGTACCAGACATCTTTTTAAACAGATACATGCTTAACGATGGCATTAACAATATCTTTTGCTATCTCGGTTTTGGACTTTAGCCCGTACTCTTCTTTTCCACCTTTAGCATCCAAAATCGTGATTTTGTTGGTATCTACCCCAAACCCGGCTCCCTGGTCGTTCAGCGAATTGAGTACGATCAGGTCAAATTTTTTGGATTTGAGTTTTTCCCGGGCATTTTGCTGTTCGTTTTCTGTTTCCAGGGCAAAACCTACGGTAAACTGTCCGGGCTTCTTCATTTCACCCAGCTGGGCGGCGATGTCTACCGTTTTTTCCAGGTCCAGTTGCAACTCGTTGCCTTCTTTCTTGATTTTTTGTGCAGCTACAGTCTTCGGTTTGTAGTCAGCCACGGCAGCAGAAAACACATTGATATCGCTATCCTGATAATGCTCTTTACACACCTCAAACATTTGAGAAGCTGAAGAAACCGCCGAAACGCGAATGCCCGGAGAGTTCGTCGACAATTGTGT
>CAYUJK010000357.1:2898-4217 GCA_964444895.1 uncultured Roseivirgaceae bacterium | reverse complement strand
CAGGCTGTTTACAAATTCTAACTCAAACTCAGAAATGTTAGTTTTAATATTCAGGATAGGCTCAATATGACCCATTTTGTTGTATTTAACAGAGAATTTTTATATTGCTCACGCGATATTTTAATCCCATTTTCATGCGTCACTTGGTCGTCTTTTTAGTTTTGCTTTTGACAGAAACTTGTGCTTTTTCTCAAACCAGGTTGCAGGAGATTGATAGGATTGCAATAAGTTTCAAATCCGACAAAAAGATTTCTCTTGAACGTTTGACTGTCATGCTCACTAAGGATCTCAAAACTGATTATGAGAAAACGAGAGTTATCTATAGGTGGATTACTAACAATATTGCTTACGATTGCAAATTATACCATAAGAGCGAAAGTACAGGGAAGAGATTGAAGTTTGAAAAGAAGACGTCTATATATAAGGTGTACAGACAGAAAAAGTCGATATGCGGTGGGTATGCAGGCTTAATGAAGTATATGTGCGACATAGCCGGTATAAAATGCGAGGTTGTGACAGGTATGGCGAAAAGCCATGATGACGTAATTGGAAATAAGAAACTGGATCAACATGCCTGGAATGCTATAAAACTTGATGGAAAATGGTTTATGTGCGATCCCACATGGGGAAGCGGATACACCGATCCGAAAGTTACGGAATTCACAAAATCATTCAATGAAGAGTATTTTTTAATTGACCCGAAGTACTTTATCTTAAGTCATTACCCGGACGACCCCAGTTGGAAGTTGACAGATTCGAAACTAAAATCACAAGAATTTGTAACCCTTCCAATTGTTGCAAGTGGATTCTACAAAAATCGGATTAATAATTTCTACCCAAAAAAGGGCATAGTTAGGGCCACGGTTGGAGACACAATTGAGTTTATAGTAAGTTCAAATCTCGAAAAGGGATTGAAGCATATCTCATTTCTACTTGTTTCAAATGAATTGGAAGAGATAACGGGAAAAGGAAATGCTTTCAACAGGGAATTGAAATATACTGATTTAGGCTATAAATGCAATTATGTAATCTACAGAAAGGGCAGGTATAAGGTGATTCTATATATAAATGGACACCACACGCTACTGTATGACTTTTATGTAAAAGCAGCTGAGAATTTTCCAAAATAAACAATGCGGTCATCGATTTAGACAAATTTGAGGCGGAAACACCCAAAAAATCCGACTTTTTCACTTGATTTTTTTTAAAGCTCATTTATAAATTTGCCGATTGTATAGTATGTCATTCAAAATTCTGAAAAGTCTTTTTTATGTCAACACGTGCAAAATTTATGATTCTTTTGGGTTCCCTACTATCGG
>CAYUJK010000357.1:0-2798 GCA_964444895.1 uncultured Roseivirgaceae bacterium | reverse complement strand
TTTTTTATGTCAACACGTGCAAAATTTATGATTCTTTTGGGTTCCCTACTATCGGGAATCGTGTGCTTCGGTGGTTACGCTGCCTATGCATCGGGCAGTGTAACATTGTATACTCCCTATACTAAAATTTCTGTCTCTCCGGGAGAATCGATCGATTACGCAATCGACGTGATTAACAAGAGCAGCGCTATCTGCAATGTAGAAATAGTGCTCACCGGCTTGCCAAAGGGCTGGGATTACACTCTGAAATCTGGAGGATGGAATGTGAGTGAGCTATCAGTACTGCCCGACGAAAAGAAAAACGTTTCGTTGAAGCTTGAAGTGCCGCTCAAAATTGATAAGGGCGCGTACCGGTTTAATGTAGTGGCAAAAGGCCTCTATACCCTTCCGCTCACAGTAGTGGTATCTGAACAGGGCACTTTCAAAACGGAGTTTAGCTGCAAGCAGCCCAATATGGAAGGTCATGCCAACTCTACTTTTGCTTTCTCCGCCGACCTGAAAAACCGCACGCCGGAAAAGCAACTATATTCGTTGAGGGCACAGGCGCCAAGGGGTTGGAAGGTGATTTTCAAGGCCAACTACAAACAGGCTACCTCGGTAAACGTGGAGGCAAATGCCTCGGAAAACATCAGCATAGAGGTAGACCCATCCGACTACGCTGAAGCAGGCACGTACAAAATTCCTGTGCAGGCAGTGACCAGTACCACATCGGCCGAGATTGAGTTGGAAGTGGTAATCACGGGCTCGTATGCCATGGAGCTCGTTACGCCGAGTGGGTTGCTAAGCGCAAGCATCACGGCGGGCGACGAGAAAAAGATTGATCTTAGAGTACGAAACACCGGATCGGCTGAACTCAACGACATACAGCTCTCTCACGCTGCACCTTCAGGCTGGGAGGTTACATTTGATCCCAAAAAGATCGACAAGCTCGATGCAGGAAAAACGGCTTCGGTTACTGCTACTGTAAAAGCAGATAAAAATGCTATTGCCGGCGACTACGTCACCAACTTTGAGGCACGAACACCAGAGGTATCGTCCAAGGTTTCGTTCAGAATCGCCGTAAAAACACCTGTCCTAATGGGGTGGATAGGCGTGTTGATCGTTTTCGTGGCGCTGGGCAGCGTTTTTCACCTGTTTCGCAAATACGGAAGGAGGTAGCCGTGGATCACCATATTATTGAACTCACCGAGCTTACCAAAAGGTATGGCTCGTACGTGGCTGTAGACCACGTGAACCTTCGGATAAAAAAAGGGGAGATTTTCGGGCTTCTCGGCCCGAATGGAGCTGGCAAATCAACCACGATATTGATGACACTTGGACTGACCGAGCCAACTTCAGGAACGGTAAAAGTTGGTGGCATTGACTCGACTACGAACCCTGTGGCTGTCAAGAAAAAGGTTGGATATCTGCCAGAGGATGTGGGTTTCTATGATGATCGCACAGGCATAGAAAACCTGGTATACACGGCCCGCTTGAACGGCATGAGCGAAAAGGAAGCCATGCAAAAAGCCGGGGAGCTCCTCGAAAAAACAGGACTTACTAACGACGCCAGGAAAAAGACAGGGAAATACTCGCGGGGAATGCGTCAAAGACTGGGGCTGGCTGACGTGCTGATCAAAAACCCTGAAGTCATTATCCTCGATGAGCCTACGCTTGGTATTGACCCCCGGGGAATGCAGGAGTTTCTGGAATTAATTGTTAGGCTGAGCCGCGAAGACGGCTTAACAGTGCTATTGTCGTCGCATCATCTTCACCAGGTTCAACAAGTGTGCGACCGTATTGGACTGTTCGTGAACGGCAGGCTGATTGCAGAGGGCGACGTCGATACATTATCGCAACGGCTTTTTGCTGATGAACCTGTCATCATAGAAGCCGGCTTCATTCCTGTATCCACTCAGGCATCCGAGGTTGACTCGCTGGAAACAGCATTGGCAAAATTGGAGGGGGTAGTAGATATCCATAGGGAAAAAAATGCTTTTCGCATCCGGTGTTTGTACAACATTGCTCCCACCATTGCCAGGACCATCGTGGATTCAGGCGCCGGGCTGGAGCACTTGCACAAAAAAGAATATGGTCTCGACGAAATTTATCACCGCTATTTTGAAGGAGGTAAAAATGATGAAAAAATGGACAAATCGATTTCGGCAAATGGTCAGAAAAATACTGGAATCAAGGAAAATTCTCTTTAGAAGCAAAGAAAATTCCGCCTGGAAGTTCGGCACCAGAACGGGCGTTACTCATCCGTTTTGGGTAATTGTAGGCAAGGAAGTTTCAGATCATGTGCGAAGCTGGCGATTCAATATTTTAATGACCATCATCGCGCTCACTACTTTCGGGTCGTTGTATACCGCACTGACCAATTTTTCCAAATCCATCAAACCCAATGACCCGGAAGACGCTTTCTTTTTTTTGAAACTGTTTACGCTATCCGATGGCTCCCTGCCTTCTTTCTTTATCTTCATTGCGTTTCTGGGGCCGCTTCTCGGCATTAGCCTAGGCTTTGACGCTATCAACGCCGAACAAAACCGGGGAACCCTAAGTCGCATAATGGCGCAGCCCATTCACCGGGACTACCTCATCAATGCGAAATTTGTGGCAGCGCTCATCGTGATCAGTACTTTATTCTTTGTTTTGGGATTTCTTGTGATGGGGTTAGGGATTATCATAATCGGAATACCCCCCACGCCAGAGGAGTTCCTCCGAATCATTGCATTCATATTGCTCAGCATCGTGTATGTGGCGTTTTGGCTTAATCTTTCTATCCTTTTCTCGGTGCGGTTTCGCCAGGCCGCTACCTC
>CAYUJK010000356.1:0-4225 GCA_964444895.1 uncultured Roseivirgaceae bacterium | reverse complement strand
TAATATCCTTTCACGGGCAGGTGGTCAGAACTTCTGATTTTGTCTATCACCTCAAAATTCACCGCCTCCAGACCCGGGCTGAAAAACTGGTGATCGATCCGCAGGAAGAAAAGCCAACCGTTGTAGGTAAATCCAAGGCCGCTACCTCCAACTTCAAAAGCATTCCGGGCAACTTTTTTAAATTTGAAGTAATTATTGCCATAAATCATTTCGTTGAAATCGCATGCTACAATAAAGCGGTAGGGGCACTTTTTCATATGGCCTATCAACTGGTCCAACTCATCTGACCGCTTGGAAGAATCCGTCCCCAACTTGGTAATAGTGGTGCGATATACCCTCCCCAAATCGCCCGGCCTCCTGAATTCATAAAGGCGAATACCCATCGACTTGAGGTGAAAATTATAAATCCGGACTGTATCATCATTCACCACGATATCAGAGAAAATGCAATTGTTGTAGTTGTTATCATTTAGCCTGATGAACCCCTCGTTGATAATTGGGTATCTCGAAAAAGTAGCCAGTCCGGTATGGCCGCCTACGCTGTCGAGCTCTGCCGAGAATGAATAGTGACTGTATCCCGCCTCCACCATTTTATCGAGCACGTTAAACTCGTCGTTGTAGGGGTTATGCGAAAACTCCTGGAAGCATTTGATCTGGGCTGAGTCAGCAATCGCCCAGGCGATGGTAGCGGGGCTGAACTTACTATTATCGTGCCACTCACCGAAAAAACGGGCATTGAAGCTGAGCACCTGCAAGTCTGATTCACTGCTCCGCTCCCCGGGAATCTTGTAGGAAATGTGTATGAAATAGTAGCCAAGAATCAGGCATAACAAGGGCAACCAATGATAACGGGGACGCCGAAACAATACCCACACCAGCAAAAACGCCTGAAATACAATAAGTAGTGGAACGAAATAATTCGCCAGGCCTATGGGCCAAAAAAAAGCAGGTGATATGAACAAATTCAGGTACGCCAGCAGGGTAATGACGGTATAAAAAACAACAACTCTACCCGACTTTCTACGCGCCATTTTTTCCTATTCCCAGTCTATCACAAATTCTGTTATACTATCCCCCTTTGAAAGACTCTTCGTTATTCGGCTTTGAATATTCTTACATCCGCAAATAATGAGCGCCCGCTCCATCCACCCGGCTATACGGTGATCAAAAATCTCATGCGCATCGGGAAATTGAGTGATGTGCAGGGTAATTCCCTTCGACCGGTTTTCCACCACATTCAGCACGGCCTGGTCGTAAAAAGAAGCCATGATCTTGCCGGCCCGGGCCATCATAAAGGCCGGCGTACTTATGAGGATAAACACTTTGTAAACGCCGGTAAGGGCTACTTTGGCACTATAATTTCCGGAATCCCATGCGGCTTTTTTTACATTAAAATCATAAAACATCTCGCCGATCAATTTAGTGGGGGCCAGCACACCGCTCTCCGTGTCGTACCATTCGGTAGCCATCACGGCGTTGTTAAACAGTTCTTTTGATTTGTCTGGCAGGCGCAGCTTCCAATCTTTATACTTAGCCGGAAAGTTGTCTTTCACAAACTTGTCGATGGAAGATACTACCGTTCCTTTTACCTTCATAAAAAGCGAAATTCGATGTTAAAATGTAAAACTAATGGCCTAAAATACGCCCTTAAAAAAAAATATCTAAAGAAAGGGCTAAAAAAGATTTCCTTCAATTCGAACCCTACTAAACTCCCCACTGTCACCAAAAACAACGCCTATCCCCTTTCTGCACGAGGTCCTTCTCGCTTGTGGACACCGATTGATATCGCCTCAAAACTCCGTTTGGTACGCACAAAAAGACATTGAGGCGATGTTACTTTGGTCTCTCAGAACTGATTTACTAACGGTACAGGCTGTTCGTTTGTACTTTTTTTAGAAAAAATTAGTTTATCTTTAAGGTTAAATCTTATATTTTGCCGTCTTTTTACAGGTTGGGATGAAGGTATTCTCATATTTTGCGGGTGTATTTCTGATAGCAGGTCTGATTTTTAGTTGTAAACCAAGTAAAATATGCCCGGCCTATCACTCCTATTTTATCCTGGACCGCGACGTAACCCGTACTACATTTTCCCTTTTTGGCGCTGATTCGCTGCCTCGCGACCCTAAGAATGACCTTTGGCAGATTGAAAAAAAGAAGGTGGGCATAGCCGACGACTTTGCCTACAAGAAAAAAGTGCGCAAGCAGGCAATCATCAGCATGGAGTCGATTTATCTGCAACAGGAAGATCCATTGGAAATGCAGTTTGCCATGGCAGAAATGGACTCGTCCATGATCGATTCACTGCGACACGTAAGGAGTTCGGCCCAGCAAAAAGACTTTTATAACTACGACCAAATCATATACCTCCACTATTTTGGCAAATATCTTCCCAAACCCAAGCCCGAATCTGAGGCAGCCGAAGCCGAAGAAGACGCAATGATCACCGATGACGAAAATGTTGAACAAGAAGAAGAAAAAGGTTTCTTCAAAAGGTTATTCGGAGGCAAAAAAGACAAGAAAAAACGCAAAACAGAAGAAGAAGTGGTGACAGACGAAGATGAGTACGTCGATGATTTCTACGAAGGGTGGGAATAACAGATGTCCGATCCAGCTTTCCTGACTGGATGACCGGGCAGGCACTACGGCACTATCTGCTACGATCTGTCATTTGCTTAATTTCTTCCAGCACATCATCCCAGAAAAAAGCCTGATACGTCTTTTTAAAAAATCCGAAGTGACCAATTTTCTTCACTCCGAGTTGGTCAGGCGTAAAATGTTTATCCTTGATTTCACACCCCAAATACTTGCGGAGCAGAAAGTCCACGGCGCCTTTTGGCGCGTACCCGTCGTCGCTGAAGCTGTAGGAGACCATCGGCTTTTTTAATGAGGCAAAAGAGGCCTCCGCCTCATGCTTGTGATCAAACAAGTGGTTAGGTGAAAGGCACCAAGCTGCCCATTCCCGGGCCGCCTTTCGGGGCAGGTCTTCCATGATGCCAAACCGTCGGGCGGGAAGGTAGCCAAAGCTCGCCGTCATGGCAGGTATCAGGATACGCCAGTTAAACCACATTTTCCAACGCTGAGGCCAGGGCCACATTTTCCAGTAACCGCTTTGCGAAGCCACCAGCACCAGGCCGTCTGCATGGTGAGCCGTATCACACAACCCAATGAGCTGACCACCTATGCTGTGCCCCATGATCACCAGGCACTGATAAGGGATTTGTTCTTTCACATGGTCAACCACCTGGTTGATATTGCTCTCTGCCCAATCTGAAACACCACAGTTAAAACCCTTCAGTCGCGGCGGCCTCGACTCACCTATCCCCTGGTAATCAAAGGTTACCACAGTAAAGTTTGCCTCGGCAGCGTATTCGGCAAAATTCTGATAATACCGCTGTTTTACACCCGTAGCCGGACAAATGACGACAACTGTTCCATTAGGTTTAATGGGCTCGAATATGTGGGCGTGAAGCGGCTTTTCATCTACGCCTTTCAGAATCACTTTTTGCATAAAGAGATAGTTAGGAAAACATGTTCAAAATGGCCGTTTAAATCTGAAATTCAAAAAGCCCGTTTCTATTACCGTAAGCATATATTCCAAAAGAATAATTAAATTTGTTTAAACTACGATAAGTAAAATGAGTACGGCTACAACGATACGTCCGCCCCGCACCTTAATGGAAGTTTTCCAAGGCCTCCCTGAGGGTACGTTGGCACAGTTAATCCAAAACCAATTAATCATATCCCCTGCGCCATTAGACATTCATCAGAAAGTATTATCAGAAATTTATCTTGCATTAGGTTCCTTTGTGAAGCAACATCATTTAGGCGAATGCCGAATGGCCCCCTATGATGTTTATTTGGACAAAAAAAATGCATTTCAGCCTGACATTGTTTTCATCAGTAAAGAGAACCTGCATTTAATTAAAGAAAATGGACTTCACGGAGCGCCTGACCTCGTCATCGAAATACTTTCACCCTCCTCTGCCAAATATGACCTGGAAGAGAAAAAGGACGTTTATGAGCGATGTGGAGTAAAAGAGTATTGGGCAGTTGACCCGGCTACGAAGTCCTCTCAGGGGTATTTTTTAGGGAACAAGCAATACGGAAAAGCTGAAAACACCGAAGGTGTAATTCGCTCCCGGTTACTGAAAACGGAGTTTGAATTTTAGCATTTAACGATTATTAAGGTCTTTTAAGAATTTTTAATGCAATCCAATGAGAAAAG
>CAYUJK010000355.1:0-4236 GCA_964444895.1 uncultured Roseivirgaceae bacterium | reverse complement strand
ATTGCTCAGTCCATGGATATTCTGTCTTCTATGGCATCAATCGCCGGCTACAAAGCAGTGCTGATGGCTGCCAACTACTTGCCCCGGTATTTCCCTATGCTCACTACTGCTGCAGGCAGCATTCCGCCCGCCAAAATACTGATTTTAGGCGCTGGTGTAGCCGGACTTCAAGCCATTGCCACGGCCAAACGATTGGGCGCTGTGGTAGAAGCATTTGACACCCGCCTGGCAGCCCGGGAAGAAGTCCAAAGCCTCGGTGCTAAATTTGTTGAAGTAGAAGGCGCTCGCGACGACAAAGCGGCTGGGGGGTACGCCGTAGAGCAAACCGAAGAATACAAGCAAAAACAGCGGGAACTGATTTTTGAGCGAGTGAGCAAGGCTGATGTGGTGATCACTACCGCACAGCTGAGAGGCAAACCTGCCCCCAGGCTCATCACCAAAGAAATGGTAGAAGCCATGAAGCCGGGTGCAGTGATCATAGACCTGGCATCCTCTACCGGGGGAAATTGCGAGTTGAGCAAGGACAACGAGACTGTCGTAGTTAACAACGTAACGATCATTGGTAGCTCAGAACTGGCTTCCGAAGTAGCACAACACGCCAGCCAGTTGTACAGCAAAAACATTCAAAACTACATGAAAGTCTTTATTAAAGATGCCCAGCTCGACATTGACCTTGGCAACGAAATCATGAAATGGAGCTGCGTGGTGAAAGAAGGCGAAATCTTGTACGGCAAAGAAAACAAATAACAATCATGGAACATATTCTTGAATTTATTCATGGAAATATCGCGATGATCTACATACTGGTCTTCGCTATTTTTTTGGGAATGGAGGTGATCGCAAAAGTACCCACTGTGCTGCATACACCCCTGATGTCAGGCGCTAACGCCATAAGTGGAGTAGTGGTAATCGGTGGCATTATTCTCATTCGCCAGAGCGACAGTAATGACTACTTTATTCTAACGCTCGGATTCCTGGGAATAGCGCTGGCCATGATCAACGTAATTGGCGGTTTTGCGGTGACCGGCCGTATGCTCGATATGTTCAAAAAGAAAAAGAAATAAGACCTAAACTTTAGATAAAGTGGAAAATCCAACGCTCGACTTTTTATACCTGATCTGTATTATACTGTTTATTATAGGTCTAAAGAACCTGAGCCACCCCGATACCGCGCGCAAGGGCAATATCATCTCTTCCGTGGGCATGGGTCTCGGCATCCTGATAACGATGTTTTACCCGATGGAAGGCGCTTCTAACAACTATGCCGTTATTGCCGCAGGTATTGTGGTGGGCGGAGTTATCGGCTTCGTAGCAGCCAAGAGGGTAAAAATGACAGCCATGCCCGAAATGGTATCGCTCTTCAACGGCCTGGGCGGCGCCTGCTCCATGCTTATAGCTTTCGTAGAGTTTAACAATCTCACACCAGAAACTCCGCTAATGAGCGGGCAGGTGCTCACCATCATTTTTGCACTGTTTATTGGTAGTATTTCATTTACCGGCAGTATCGTGGCCTGGGGAAAACTTAACGGCGCACTGCGTGACGCACTCGTATTACCGATGCCGCAGGTAGTAAACACGGTATTGCTTCTGGCTGTGATCGGCTTCAGTGGGTTCATCATGATGCAACCGGAGCTCAATGTCACTTGGGTTATTATCCTTCTGGCGCTATCCCTGGTATATGGTGTTACGTTTGTAACGCCCATCGGTGGTGGCGATATGCCCGTGGTAATTTCACTGCTAAATTCCTTTACTGGCATAGCAGCTGCGGTAGCAGGATTGATCTACGGAAACCAGGTAATGATTGTCGGCGGGATCGTAGTAGGTGCTTCCGGCACGATCCTCACCGTGCTGATGTGCAAGGCCATGAACCGGTCCCTGATCAACGTGATTATCGGCGGTTTTGGAGGCGGAGGAAAATCCAGTGGCTCTGATCGCGAACAGGTAGTTAAAGAAGCCGGACTTGGCGACACGGCCATCCAATTAAAATACTCTTCCAAAGTCATCATAGTACCCGGCTATGGACTGGCCGTAGCCCAGGCGCAGCACACCGTACATGAACTGGAAAAAGCCCTTGAGGCAGAAGGCGTAGAAGTAAAATACGCCATCCACCCCGTAGCGGGCCGCATGCCCGGCCACATGAACGTATTGCTTGCCGAGGCCGACGTGTCTTATGACAAACTACTGGAACTCGAACAGGCTAATGACGAATTCAAATCAACGGATATGGTGATCGTGATTGGAGCAAACGACGTTGTAAACCCCGCTGCAAAAGAAGATGCGGGAAGCCCGATATACGGAATGCCCATTCTCGACGTTGAACAAGCCGGAACGGTGATCGTGCTCAAAAGAAGCATGAACCCGGGCTACGCGGGCATCGAAAATCCGCTGTTCTTTGGCGAAAAAACAAAAATGCTTTTTGGGGATGCCAAAGATTCGATTGGCAAACTCAAAAATGAAGTGGCAAATGCATAAAAAATCGGGCAACGAAAGATTTTCTTTTCACAAAAGACTAAAAAGCTTCGGTTACGCCTTCAGAGGCATCCGAAGCTTTTTTCTTTCTACCCACAATGCCTGGATACACGCGGCAGCCGCTCTGCTGGTGATTGCCGCTTCGCTGTTTTTCCAAATCACTATCATAGAATGGATAGCGGTGATATTCTGCATAGGGCTGGTGTTTACCGCCGAGGCATTTAATACCGCCGTAGAGCAGTATGTTGATCTCGTACAACCCGAATTTGACTCCAGGGCCGGAAACATCAAAGACATAGCAGCAGGCGCTGTGCTGATATCAGCAATCTGTGCAGCCATAATAGGCTTACTCATTTTTTTGCCAAGGATATTTAACTAACATCCTGAATAATTCCCCGGCATTTATTATTTTTGCAACTTATTTGCAATTGCAATGGTGCGGAGGGATCTGAACTTTCTTGTCTTTATCTTCTTACTACTCATCCACTCACTGGCCTCAGGACAAGACGGCCCCTACAAAATTACGGGGCACATCATCTCTCCGGACAACGAAGCACTCCCAAATGCCAACATTCTCTTTAACCATGAAAAGGTATTCATAAGCGACGAGCATGGCGATTTCACCATTAGCGGCTTAAAAAGAGGTAAGTACACCATTGAAGTATTCTACATCGGTTTCGACAGCCTGAAAATTACCGTTTCGCTCGTCAACAAAAACGAACACCTGGATATAAAACTCCCCTACTCCGACCTGCAACTGCGGGAAGTGGTCGTGATAGGCGACCACTTTAAAACCGGCCGCATAGAGCAATCACAAACGGTTCAAACCATTAGCCAGAGTTTTCTGCAACAGCAAAATGCAGGCACGCTTATCAATTCCCTGCAAAAATTGCCGGGCATTTCGTCCATCAATACCGGGGTCGGCATTGCCAAACCTGTAATCCGTGGCATGAGCTTTAACAGGGTGTTGGTGATGGACAAGGGTATCCGGCAGGAAGGGCAACAATGGGGCCTGGACCACGGTCTTGAAATTGACCAATACGACCCGGAGCGAATCGAAATCATTAAGGGGCCTTCCTCATTACTCTACGGCTCTGATGGCCTGGGAGGCATTATCCGCATCCTGCCTCCTACCGTGCCTCTCGACGAACACCTGGATGGAGAAACCTTCATTACCTACAAAGATAATAATCAGCTAATCGGCACTTCTACCAAACTTCAGGGCAAAAAAAACGGAAAGTTTTTCAGGTTCAGGCTATCTACGCAGGACTTCGGCGACTATGCGGTGCCCGCCGAGCAATTTTCCTACAACACTTATATATATGACATCCACAACCGACGATTGAAAAACACCGCGGGAAAAGAACGAAACCTGAGCTTTACAGCAGGGCTAACCAGGAAATGGGGAAATACTTCTGTCACCGTCAGCAATTTTAATCAGCGGGCGGGGCTGTTTCCCGGCGCCACGGGCGAACCACGCGGATATCTGCTCGAGGATGACGGTAACAGGAGAAACATCGACCTTCCCCGACAGTACATTAATCACCTGAAAGTAATCTCGAACACCTCGCTTTACCTCGGAAATAACTGGTTGGAAATTGATCTCGGCTATCAGTTCAACGACCGGAAAGAAGAAGGTTCTCCCCATGCGCATGGCTACCAACCTACCCCCGATGGCAACCTGGCCCTTGGGCTAAAGCTGGCCACCTACAGCGCCAGCCTTCGATACTACCACAAGCACTCGGAACGGGTGAACGGAACGTATGG
>CAYUJK010000354.1:3032-4247 GCA_964444895.1 uncultured Roseivirgaceae bacterium | reverse complement strand
AAGCTGGCTCCTTTGAAAAAGAAGTCGATGTCTTTGAGATAGGCCTGAACATCTTTGTTCGTAATTACCTCGCGGTTTTCTACCAGGTCATCTTCAATCTGAACTTTGCTGTCTCGAAAGGCCTTGAGGTAGCTCTCGTTGATCACAATGTCCTTGTCTTGCACGGAATGGTCTTCGCTTCCCACGGCATTGAATATGTATTCGACAAACGAAACAAGCTTCTCGGCTTCTCTTTTGTATGCTTCAATGTCCTCTTTACTGGCCTGGCTCTGGGCACATAAAGACATGGGTAAAAAAGCAAGGGAAAATAGCAGGGTTGTAAATCTATTTCTCATAATAGATGTATTTCAAAAGGGCTTCTTTTTGGTTTTCAGGTATTTTGTTCAGGCCGGAAATCAACCATCCTGTGTTCTTTCCACTCCGGTTAAATTCTGACAGTTCAAAATACCAATTTTCCACTTGAAAAAAGTGAAACTTAACATTTAAAATGGTTTCGAATACCAACCCACCCTTTTTAACTTCATAGAGAAAGAGCGTTTTGTAGTCAGGCCGGTATTCTTTTTCGACATAATATTCGACATTTTTTTTGTCGGAAAACACCTTCATGAGGTTCATAAAATCAAGCTCGTGGCTCATGGGGTGAATAAACTTGTTGGTAACGCTGTCGGTAAAAAACAGCTCAGTAAAGGGCTTGAAATACACTTTGTTGATTACCCACTTCATGCCAAGGTTCTCGCGCTCCAACTCCAGAAAGAGGGTTCCTGTTTCTTGTTTTCCCTGGTAACGAAACCGCGCCGACACTTCGGCAAACCACTTTTCCCCGTAAAAATCAAGGTAAATGGGCGATGATTTATTGACTACATCTCCGATGAATTCTTTTTTAAGGTCGCTGCTGATCATTTGGTTATCCTGGTCAAACAGCATTTTCAAATAGCTGTTGCGCGTTTCGGGATCGCGGTAATTCTCGTGTCCTTCATACAGGCGATCGCCTTTCAGGTCTTCTTCGGCATTAAAACGCCTGAAGAATTGGTTGATCTGTTTGGTTTGCGCATAAAAGTACGACTCGTCACCCAGGTAGTTAGACACCGACTGGGCATTCGCCCCATACGATGTCAGCAACGCTATGACTGTCAGCAAGCTATTTTTCATTCATCCAAAATTATGTAAAACCATCAGGCAACAACGGTACGATACAGGTAGTGATTTTGCCATTTG
>CAYUJK010000354.1:0-2932 GCA_964444895.1 uncultured Roseivirgaceae bacterium | reverse complement strand
TTGCTGCCTATGATACTGATGTATTTGCTGAGGTCTTTCACTTTTTCCATGGCGAGCGAGTCAATGGCCCGCTTTCGCTCAGGGCTGATGTCATCTTGCTGTGCAAAAGTAAGCATAGGAAGCAGGATGGCTATTGCTATGATTAATTTGTTCATTGTGTTATCTATTTTTTGATGAGTTCGAGTTCTTTAATTTTTCCGTTGCCGTCAAACACTACATTTTCTACCCTGTTGGGGCTTTTTTTCTGGTCTTTCAGGTAGTGCAGGTAGTTGTTGATGGTAGTGGGGCGGTCGTAGTCTTTTTCGTTGCCAAACTTACCTATGATGATCAATACAGGCACGCTGCCTCCGGCAAACTGTGTGAGTGCCTCGCCGATAAGCTTATCTGCCTGCGCGGTAGTAGAAGCCGCCGCTATGGCATCAAAGTATTCATCAAGGCCCATTGTTTTTTCTCGGCTCGCCTCGGCCTTCATGCGTTCTTCGCGTTCGCGGGCCATCTGCTCTTCTCTCAGCCTCTTCAGGCGGTTTTCGGCGTTAGCGATCAGCATTTTTACTTCGTCATCCTGGATGTTCATCGCTTTTATTGTCCGCAATATCTCTTCCTTTTCTTCGAGGCTCATTTTCCCGTCATCGCTAATGATCATTTCGAGGTCGGCTTTTGCCTTAGCTATTTTGCGGGCTTCGGCGGCTGCGGCCTCCTGCTGGGCCAGCTTTTTTTTACTTTTACAAGAATACATGCCAGAAGACAACACCGCGATGATCATCATCAGGAACAGTCCTCTGTTCAGCATTGTCTGGGGTTTAAAATTGAAATTTGTCATCAGTGCTATAGTTTGATTATTTGAAAGAAGTATTTTTGGGACAATCAATGCTCCAAATTAAGTATTGATGTCCGCAATTTTCAAAGATTACGATTAATATTCAACAGAATGCCATTTAACGATAAGATTAAGGGAAAAATTACGATTACCATAGATAAGACCGGTGAAAGTTTAAACTCCCGGATTTCGGCCAAAGGCCTCGGAAATAACCCGGACGTGGCGCTTACCACCTTGTTGTACAACTTTGTGTTACTTGCGCTAAAAAACGACAAAGATCCCGAAAAGCTCATCCACAAAAATTTACAATCCATTGTTTCTACCCTTAAACATAGCAAAGGCAGCTAATCGCTTAGCTGCCCCCTTTTTCCAATTCACAAAACGACTGCCTGTGCACCTTGTTATTTTGATCCCATACTTTTTTTGAATGTCTGCTACCGAACATATCGACTACCTCCCTCCGCGGCTCCTGTTTAACAGGCACCTGGAAACGATTTACCCGGCGCTGATGCGAAAGGTGAACCATGACATCTGTGAACGCCTGGAAGTGGAAACACCCGACGACGATTTCCTGGAGCTTGATCTGTACCAGGGCCACTCTGCTGATAAAGTGGTAATCATCTCCCACGGACTCGAAGGGAGCTCCACCCGCCCCTATGTAAAAGGGATGGCCAGGGCCTTTAACCTGGCCGGCTGGGATGTTATTGCCTGGAACTACCGCGGGTGCGGATCGCGGCTGAACCGTCAAAAAATATTCTACCACAGCGGCGCTACGTACGACCTGGAACACATGGTGAGCTTTGCCGGCCGTCGCTACAAAAATGTTTTCCTGGTGGGGTTCAGCCTCGGCGGTAACTTGACAATGAAATACCTTGGCGAACAGGGCGCCAAGGTTCCTGAATTTATAATGGGAGCGTGTGTGTATTCCGTACCCATGGACCTGCTCTCGTGTTCCAGGGAATTGGAGAAGCGGCACAACTACGTATACAAAATGCGGTTTCTGAACAACCTGAAGCGAAAAGTACGCGCAAAGGCCTCTCTTTTGGAGCGCGAATTCCCGCTGGCACGCCTGCCAAAAATCCGGACGATCTTCGAGTTTGACGACATATTTACGGCGCCACTGCACGGGTTTGCTCATGCAAATGACTACTACGAGCAATGCAGCGCAGTGCGGTATATTGAGGCTATGCGCGTGCCTGTGCTGACCATTAACGCCCGAAACGACCCTTTCCTTACTCCTCTTTGCTACCCTACTGACATAGCGCAAAGCCACAACTACCTGCACCTGGAAATACCCGACCGCGGTGGGCACGTAGGCTTTGCCGTATGGAAAAATAAAATTTATTGGTCGGAAAAACGAGCGGTAGATTTTGCTAAAAACCTATATTTGAACCGCATTAAGAAGTAAAGCCCAAATCATGTGCAGAAGATACACCATAACGGCGAGCGCCGGGGAGTTGAAGTCGCGCTTTAACGTGCTGGTACCTGCCAGCTATATGAGCCGGTACAATGCAGCGCCGGCCCAGTCGCTGCCGGTCATTACCAATCGCGAGCCCGAGACGCTCTCCCTCTTCTACTGGGGGCTTATCCCTAATCTTTCCCGAAACAATTCCATCAGCGTAAAGCTAATCAACGCCGAACTGGAACTGCTGGAACAAAAAGCCTCGCACAAATCTGCTCTGAAATATACACGCTGCCTGGCTCCAGCGGATGGCTACTATGAATGGAAAACGGTGGGCAAAAAGGTACAGGTTCCGTACAGGATAAAACGCGCGAACGATGCCCTGTTTTCTTTTGCGGGACTTTGGGAAGAGTATGAGGATGCGGAAGGCAACGCTATTCAAACCTTTGTGATCATCACTACGCGGGCAAGTGAGCCGGTAAGCAGCATTCATGACCGGATGCCAGTGATCCTTTCGCCGGAACAGGAAAATCTATGGCTGGACGACAACCTTTCGGCGAAAGAACATTACGATTTGCTGAAAAACCTGCCCACCCCAGAACTTACCCTCCACACCGTGCCGCCATTGGTAAACGACCTGAAAAATGACAACCCTGCATTGATCCAGTACAGCCCTCCCGCCGATCAACGGGGAAATTATACGCTTTTTGGGT
>CAYUJK010000353.1:0-4261 GCA_964444895.1 uncultured Roseivirgaceae bacterium | reverse complement strand
GATGAAGACAAAGAAAAATCTTCAGCCTACGAAACGTATGAAGGGGCCACCTATGATACTGCAGAAGTAGTAAACCCTGAACTTGACAAAAAACTGGAGCGCCTTAAGAACAGTGAGATTTACGCGCTTTCGGAGCAAGTAACCAATGAATACGCCGAAGAACTCGCTGACCCGGATGGTTTAAGAAAGGCGATCGTCATGAAGGAGATACTTGACAGGAAGTATTTTTAGCTTCGCTGTTCCACCTTTGGGCAAATCGTTTGTTTCAAAAAGCCTTACTCTGCTTCCGGCTCTCTCCACCGGTCATCCTGTTTTATCAGTTCAATCAGCTCGTCGAGTGCACTTTCAGAAGGGATACCTTTTTTGATTACTTCTTTTCCTTTATAAAGGGTGATTTTCCCTTTACCCGATCCCACGTAGCCGTAGTCGGCGTCGGCCATTTCACCGGGGCCGTTCACAATACAACCCATAATGCCGATTTTAACACCTTTGAGATGATCGGTTCGTTTTCTGATCTTTGCCGTTGTTTCCTGCAGGTCAAATAGCGTTCGTCCACACGAGGGGCAAGATATGTATTCGGTTTTTGACATTCTGGTGCGCGCAGCCTGTAAAACGCCGAAGGAGGTGTCATTGAGAAATTTAACGTCTTTCAGGTACTCTGCTTTGGTCTTGTTGGCCAACTTTTCAGTAGAAAGCATAATGCCATCTCCCAGTCCGTCTATGAGCAGCCCTCCGACGTCTGTAGCGCTGTAGAGCAGGGTTTCGTCGCAGGCGGCTTCCGGATATTCACGCTTTACGATCACGGGAATATCACTATTTTTCTCGATGAGGTAAAAGAAAAATCGTCGCAGCTCTGGCAGGGCATGTTCGTTATCGGTTTCCAGTAGAAAAACAACCGAGGTATCTTCGGCTATCGCAAGAAGCTTCCCGTTCCAATCGTCAAGCGAAACTCTTACAAAGTTCAGGACGGCATTTTTGGACGTAGATTGCTCAAACTGGGCCGGAGAGAACACCGGGAAGCGGTTGTCATCATCGCTATGGCTTTTCCAAACCTCGTAGTCCAGGATTTCTTTCAGTCCGTTTGGCAGCATAAAGGGAATGGCGCGTGAGCCGGAGTAAACGAAGTCGGCGCCCAGATCGTTCATGCCAAACTTATCTAACTCGGGCAAGTAGATATGCCCAACAGGTTTGAGGTCACTGTATTCAAGGTTCTCGATCCGGCTGATGTCTGCAATGACACGCGGCACATTTTTCCCACCGATATTCAGCACTTCCCGGGTTGGCCGGCGGTTGTAAGTAAAGGGGTCAATAGGGTTTTCCTCTACCGGTGCGATCGCTTTATGATTGTTTCTTTTTTTATACCGGTCTACCAGGGCTTTGGCTACAGGCGCCTCGAATTCCGGGTCTTCCGTGAGTGAAACACGCACGGTGTCTCCCAGGCCGTCTTCCAGGAGTGCGCCGATCCCAACGGCAGACTTGATCCTGCCGTCTTCTGCTTCGCCGGCTTCCGTAACACCCAGGTGTAGTGGGTACGGTTGCAGGCCTTCAGCATCTAGCTTCTGCACCAGCAGGCGGTAAGCCTGTACCATCACCTGGGTGTTGCTGGCTTTCATGGACAGCACGATGTCGTAGTATTTAAGGTCTTCACATATCCGCAGAAACTCCAGCGCCGACTCCACCATGCCGAGCGGTGTATCGCCATAACGGCTCATGATGCGGTCGGAGAGAGAGCCGTGATTGGTGCCAATGCGCATGGCAGTGCCGTATTCCTTACAGATTTTTACAAGTGGTGTGAATTTTTCCCTGATGCGGTCCAGCTCTGCGTTGTAAGCCGCATCGGTATATTCGATTTGTTCAAATTTCTTTTTGTCCGCATAGTTGCCGGGGTTTACCCTTACTTTTTCTACAATCCGGGCGGCCAGCTCGGCGGCGTTGGGTGTGAAGTGGATATCGGCGATGAGGGGGGTGGAGTAGCCACGGGCGCGTAGTTCTTTTTTGATGTTTTCCAGGTTTCGGGCTTCGTTCATGCTTGGAGCTGTAATGCGCACGTACTCACAGCCAGCTTCGATCATGCGGATAGATTGCTCCACCGAACCCTTAGTGTCCATGGTATCTACCGTGGTCATCGACTGTATCCGGATGGGGTTGTTCCCCCCCAGCGGCACGCCGCCGATGTTTACTTCTCTTGTTTTCCTCCGGGAATATTGGGTAAGGCTATTACAGTAGTTTTTCAGTGATAGGATTTTTTCCGCGCTCTCCATTTACTCGATCGTTTGAAACCTCAAAGTTAACTGAAAAGAATGAAAAATTGTTGGCACTTTTTTGTGTAGCGCAGCGGCATAAAAAAAACCGCCCTGAGAGACAGGGCGGCTTTTCGGTCTTGGTCGATGTTTGTGGGAAAGGATTCCAGGACTTAATTGGATTATATACCCCCTAATAAACCTGTAATATTTATGTTGAGTGAAACGTCGGTATTGGCATTTACCTGTACGCTGTTGAGTAGTGTGGTTGAGCCGACTGCACTTGCTGATACCATGCTGGTAAATACAGGTTTTCCGTCGCCATCGTTGTCATAGGCGGCTATGTGGAGCTCGTATTCACCTTCTTCTATAAATGACAGTTCGTATTTGTTGTCGTCGCTTACTTCTGCGCTGGTAACGGCATTGGCGAAGAATACAAGGCTTGGTCCCTGGCCTGCAGTTTCCGTAGAAGCTTCAAATTCTCCTTTTTTGTAAGCATATACAAACAGCCTTTCGCCAGTAGCGGCACTTTGCGTGATAGAGCCTTTCACCTTGGCGGCTTTATTCTCTATTACCGGACGAAGCGCAGATTTAAGCTCCACCTGTGTTACAAATGAGTATTCGCTCTCCGCATCAAAAGCGTTGTCGTACTTGATGGCTTTGCGCAGGTCAAAATCGATAACAATATCTGTGACACCGTCAGACTGGACGTCGAATTGTTTTTCGATGTCGATTTTTGCTGTTGTTTCTCCTGAAGCGGCCAGGTTATGTTTTACCACGTCTTCAGTGAGGATAAAGCATCCCGGGGAATTGCCCGACTGATCAGTTTCCAGGTCCAACACTAATGATAAGTCGCTGTAGGAGCCCGCCGCGAGTGTATCAGATATCAGGGAGAGCGTGCTACCGTTTTGGTAAGCCATGAGGTCGATCGTTTTTTTTGTGAAGCCTTCCGCCTTCACGCCATTTACCCAGACCTCGGCGATGGTTACATAGGCCCCTTTAATTTCTGCGTCATCAATGGGTGCATCGGTGATTTTCACATTTACCTGTCCTTCCCCTACACTTTGTGTTTCGTCATCCTGGCAGGCAGTAAAAAAGCCTAGCGCCGACAATAAGAACGTTGATGCAAAAATTAATTTAAGTGATTTCATATTTCCTGTTTTTTGGTTTAACACGGGGAGTCTTTGTGCCAAAATGGTGCGAAAAATTCAGGCTTCTGATTTTCAGTGTTTTAGAAAATGTGAAGTGAGAAATTATTTCAATTTCTGAAAGAAGATTGTCAAAATGACAATTTCAAGGGCCGGGCGAAAGGGCTTCTACTCCGGGAAATATGGCAACTCAGGAATTGATCGATGACTTTATGGGAGAAAGAAAAAAGAAAAAATCACTGCGCTAATGCACAAGCAGACGGCATCATGTTCTGGTATTGCTTCAATAGCTCAGGAGGTGAGAACTTAAACCCGGTATACCCAGCCGTATTTGTCTGGGGTTCTTCCGGTGCGAATATCATCAAGCGCTTTCAACACTTTATTGGAGAATTCCCGGCTTTCTACTGGCTTTAGGGTATAGTCGCGACCATCGTGCCCGATCAAGTCAATGTGGGCTATCGTGGCTGCTGTGCCTACACCGAAAGCTTCCTGTACTTCTCCGGCCTTGCAAGCCGAGATGATCTCATCGACGGAAACTTTTCTTTCTTCTACTTCCATGCCCCAGTCTTTGGCAAGGGTAAGCACGCTGTCTCGTGTGATGCCGGCGAGGATGGAATCTCCGGCGTTGGAGGTGATCAGCTTATTGCCGATCACGAACATGACGTTCATTGTGCCGGCTTCTTCAATGTATTTGTGTTCTTTTCCGTCTGTCCAGATAAGCTGATCGTAACCTTTTTCCTGGGCAAGCTTAGCCGGATACAGGGATGCTGCGTAATTTCCCGCCGCCTTGGCAAAGCCCGTACCTCCCTCTACAGCGCGGGTGTAGTGGGTTTCAATTTTTACCTTTACCGGCTTAGAATAGTAGGCGCCCAC
>CAYUJK010000352.1:2083-4275 GCA_964444895.1 uncultured Roseivirgaceae bacterium | reverse complement strand
AGAGCAAAGGCATTGGGCTCCTCCATGTCGAGCACCTTGAAGCGGTATTCGAAGCGCGGTGGGTTCAGGTTGCTCACCAGCCGTTGACCTATGGTGTCTACCAGTGTCTCCACTTCCGCTTTTTGGTACAGGCCCACCTGGTTTTCGAGAATGCCTGACAGCAGTTCTCCCTGTTTCACATCGTAGGGTTTGTTTTGCGCGGTGGAGGAAACGCTGAAAAAGAATGTAAAACAAAGCGCGATAGCTCCATACCATGCCAAAAAACGCACGTGCGCGAGCACACTCGTAGTATGTGCCTGGCAGTGCATTCGCTGTTTTAAAAGTGAGCTACAGAGATACCTCCTATTCATTGTTTTGATCAATTAATATTTATTAATTTCAACAGATTTTTGATAAAACGAGATGATCATTTCGCTCCCTGTTTTTCCATTGTCTTTGCTAAGAGTGTTTACCTGTCTGCTGCTGGTTTTGTTTTCAGGCATTTCCTTTTCGCAGCCAGGCCAATATAAGTTTTCTCATCTTAACATTAATGATGGTTTATCCAATAATCAAGTAACCTGTATATACAAAGATAAGTTCGGCTTTATGTGGTTTGGCACCTTGTCGGGGCTTAACCGCTTCGACGGCTACAATATAAAAGTATTTCGCAACGACTATAAAGACACCACCTCGCTTTCCGATAATTTTATCATGGACCTGGGCGAAGACCACCTCGGAAGACTGTGGGTTTTCACCCGCTTTGGCATCAATGTTTACGATCCTGAGCGTGAATTATTTAGCAGAAATATGGGCGCAGTTTACGATGAGTTGGGCCTCGGTGGTGATATCATTACGGATGTTTTTACGGACAAAACGCACAATACCTGGTACATTACGGCGGGCAGCGGTCTGTACAAGTACGATGTAATAAGCGGAAAAACTCACCATATACGCGGCGATGCAGGACCGGGGCGCCTCCATAGTGACAGCATCTTGAGCATGGCCCATACTGCTGACGATCATGTATACTTCATTCACGCCGACGGCATGTTTGAAAAGTACGATCCGGTTTCGCAAAAAGTGGTATTCAGAGATAGCTATTTTGTGGGAAAGTACCCGGGTGAAGAAGTGCCCTATGAATTATATGCTGACGCAGACAATGACATCTGGATATACACCAATGAAGTAAAGGGCGTTTTTTATTTCAATGCAAAGGAAAACAGGTTTCGGCACTTTACTACCCAGTCGCCCGAGTTACCGCTGAGCAATAACCTCGTGCGGGGCGTGGTGCAGGATAAACAGGGAAACATCTGGATAGGCACCGACCACGGCGGCATTAACCTGGTAGATAAAAAGGATTTTTCCGTAAGGGTAATTACCAATAACAAGGAGGACGATAAAAGCCTGAGCCAAAACAGTATCATTTCCATGTTTGTGGATAATGACGACATCATCTGGATCGGCACCTTTAAAAAAGGAGTAAGCTTTTATCATGAGAATATCATCAAATTCGGGCTTTACCGCAATCGCCCCTCCGATCCGCACAGCCTGAGCTACGATGATGTAAATGCCTTTGCAGAAGACGAAAAGGGCAACTTGTGGATAGGCGCTAATGGAGGCGGGCTTATCTACTTCGACCGCGAGAACAACCGCTTCACTACGTACAAGCACAACCCAGCTGATCCCTACAGCCTCAGCAACGACGTGGTAATCACCCTCAAATACGACAAGGAGGGGACACTATGGATTGGCACTTACTACGGCGGGTTAAACAAATTTGACGGAAAGCGCTTTATCCGCTACACGCACAACCCTAATGATGCGGGCAGCCTGGCAAATGATAAGGTATACGCGATACACGAGGATAGCCGGGGTAACTTTTGGATAGGCACCATGGGCGGTGGCCTGGACCTCTTTGACCGCCAAACAAACACTTTTCAACACTTTAACACCCACTCTGCCAACCGTATCCGTTCGGATTTTGTGTCCAGCATTGCCGAAGACCGAGGGGGAACATTGTGGATAACCTGTGCCTACGGGGTGGAAGCCAGAGATCCTGAAACCGGGGAATTCAGGCACTATATCAACGACCTAAATGACCCGGCGTCGCTCAGCAACAACAATGTGAACTATGCCTTCGTAGACAGCCGCAACCTGGTATGGATAGCTACCCGCGAAGGACTGAACCTGTATAACCGCCAGCGCGATAATTT
>CAYUJK010000352.1:0-1983 GCA_964444895.1 uncultured Roseivirgaceae bacterium | reverse complement strand
ACCGACGAAGTGGTACTGAAGCACAATGCCAAAATATTTTCCATCGAATTTGCCGCACTCAGCTATTTCCATCCTGAAAAAAATAAATATGAATACATGCTGGAAGGATTTAACAATGAGTGGATTCAGGCAGATGGCAGCTCACGAAAGGCCACGTACACCAACCTGTACCCCGGCTCCTACACCTTCCGGGTGAAGGCCTCAAACAACGACGGCGTATGGAACGAAGAAGGCAAAACCCTGAAAATCACGATTCTTCCGCCCTTCTGGCAAACGGGCGGCGCCTTTATCCTATACTTCTTTGTGATACTGGCCCTGCTGCTGCTTTCGCGAAAGATGGTGCTGGACAGGGAGCGGATGCGATACAGGATCGAAGAGGAAAGAAGGGAGGCTCGCCGCATGCACGAGATCGATATGATGAAAATCCGCTTTTTCACCAATATCAGCCATGAATTTCGCACGCCGCTGATGTTAGTCATTTCGCCGCTTGAAAACCTGCTGAAGAGCATTAGCGATCCCGACAACAAAAAACAGCTCACGCTGGTATGGCGCAATGCCCGGCGGATGCTGAAGCTCGTAGACCAGTTGCTCGACTTTCGGAAAATGGAAGTGGAGGAGTTACGGCTAAATCTTGTGAAAGGCGATGTGATCTTGTTCTTGAAAGACATTGCCGACTCATTCTCCGATTTATCGGAAAAGAATAAAATCAGCTTTTCTTTTAAGTCCAGCCCCGACCGCTTTGAAATGCTGTTTGACCACGATAAGCTGGAAAAGATCATGTTCAACCTGCTCTCAAATGCATTCAAGTTTACCCCTGAAAGCAATGAAATAGCCATAGAGGTGAGCGTGTTGTCAAAAGGGCCCGGCGCTGACGACCAGGAGTTGGAGATAAAGGTGAAGGACACAGGAATCGGTATTCCCAAAGACAAGTTCGACAAAATTTTTGACCGCTTTTTCCAAAACGACACCCCCGGGGTGGCAGTGAGTCCCGGCAGCGGCATTGGTCTTTCGCTTACCCGGGAGTTTGTAAAACTGCACAAAGGTATTATCACCGTAGAGAGCGAGCCACACCAGGGGAGTTGTTTCACTGTGAAGCTGCCTGTGGTAGCGCCTGCCGGAAAATCAGAAGAAAAACCCGGCCTGGCAGCGCTGCGCCCCAGTATCGATGCTCCACACTACGAGAGCGGCATGGCTTCGGCAAAGCCCGGACACCGGCGCCCCACTATTTTACTGGTAGAGGACAACGAAGATTTCCGGTTTTACCTCAAAGACAATCTCCGCGGCTTTTATGATATTATTGAAGCCTCTAACGGCACGGATGGGTGGGAAAAGACCGAAAGTGAAATTCCCGACCTGGTGGTGAGCGACATTGTGATGCCGGGTATGAATGGCATTGAGCTATGTGAAAAAATAAAAACCGACAAGCGCACCTCGCACATTCCGGTGATCCTGCTGTCGGCGATGGCCGAAGAAGACAACAAACTCCAGGGCTTGGGTGTAGGCGCTGACGACTATATCACCAAGCCGTTTAACGTAGAGATCCTGCTTTTCCGGCTCAGGAATATGATTGCCACGCGCGATCGCTTCCGAAAAAATTTCAACAAAGGCATAGAGGTAAACCCAAAAGAAATCAGCATTACTTCCCTAGACGAAACCCTGATCCAAAAGGCCCTGGATGTGGTAGAACAAAACATGTCTAACCCCGATTTTTCTGTAGAAGAACTAAGCCGGGAGCTGGGGATGAGCAGGGTTCACTTGTACAAAAAGCTGTCTTCACTCACGGGCAAATCGCCCATTGAGTTCATCCGCATACTGCGACTGAAGCGTGCCGCTCAACTTTTGGAGAAAAGCCAGCTCACCGTGGCAGAAGTGGCGTATAAGGTGGGCTTTAACAATCCAAAATATTTTGCGCGCTATTTCAAGGCTGAATTCAAGGTGTTGCCCTCGGCCTATTCTAATGGTAAAAAGCAATAATCATTTTTC
>CAYUJK010000351.1:0-4305 GCA_964444895.1 uncultured Roseivirgaceae bacterium | reverse complement strand
TGAACAAGGAAGTGTAAAATAATTTGACAAAATATTTTCGTGCTTAATTCTTATTTACATTTGAACAAACAATCGAAAGATGAGAAAAGGCCATATTTTGATCGTGGATGACAATGAAGCTGCGCTGAGTGCACTGCGGCTACTCCTGGAAACCGAATTCGGAAAAATAGAAACACTCTCCAACCCAAACGGGATTGGCTCGGCATTCCGAAAGAGCGACTATGACGTGGTGCTTTTGGATATGAATTTCTCCGCGGGAGTCAACAATGGAAATGAGGGTTTCTTTTGGCTCAATGAAATCAAAAAGATATCGCCCGATACCGAGGTAATCATGCTGACGGCCTACGGCGATGTGGAGCTGGCTGTGAAATCGGTCAAAAAAGGGGCAGCAGATTTTGTACTAAAGCCCTGGGAAAATGAAAAACTACTGACTACCATTCACTCTGCCCTGCGGATACGGCAGTCCTCACGGGAAGTGGCGGAGTTGAAAACCCGGGAAAAAACCCTGAAGCGCGAAATAAACCGCGAAAACAAAATGCTGATCGGTTCATCGCCCCAGATGCAGCGGGTGATGCAGATGGTAGAGAAAGTGGCGGGCACTGATGCCAACGTGCTGATAACCGGAGAAAACGGCACGGGAAAAGGGGTGATTGCCAGGGAAATCCATGGCCGGTCCGAACGCAAAAATGAGCTACTCGTTGCCGTGGATATGGGCTCCATACCGGATACCCTTTTTGAAAGCGAGCTCTTCGGTCATAAAAAGGGCGCCTTTACCGATGCCCGCGAAGACAGGGTAGGGAAATTTCAACTGGCCAACGGCGGCACACTCTTTTTAGATGAAATCGGAAACCTCCCTTTTACCCTGCAGTCCAAGCTGCTGGTGGTATTGCAGAACAGGGTAGTCACCCCGGTAGGCTCCGACAAGCCGGTGACTATCGATATTCGCCTCATCAGCGCTACCAACTGCGCCATCGAAGAAGAAGTGGCGGCGCAGCGATTTCGCGAAGATTTGCTTTACCGGCTCAACACCATAAAAATCGACGTTCCTCCTTTGCGCGAACGCGGCGAAGACATCGAACTGATGGCCTCCTATTTCCTTGGGATTTATCAAAAAAAATACAAGAAATCGGGACTAAGGCTCAGCAGCCAGTCCATCAAAAAGCTGATGAAGTACTACTGGCCTGGCAACGTCAGGGAACTGGAACACACCATGGAAAAAGCCGTGATCCTGGCCGAAGGAGACGTGCTCAGGCCCGACGATTTCTCGCTGAGAACCGCAGACGCTCCGGTGAAAAATTCCCTGCCCACCCTGGAACAAATGGAGCAATCCCTGATCGAAGAAGCGCTGGACAAGTACAACGGAAACTTCACGCAGGTTTCTGAAAAACTGGGCATTACCCGACAGACGCTGTACAACAAAATCAAGCGGTATGGTTTATAAGCGCTTCAGCGGACCCATCTTTTGGAGGGTGTTGATCCTGGTGGTGCTCTCTGCAGCGGCTACCTACGCCCTGATGACATCGCAGTGGCCACTCTTCCTGCTGTGTCTCGCGGCAGTCCTTGTGACCACGTACAATTTCATCCACTATTTCAACAGCATCAACCGCAAGCTGTCCTTTTTTTTCGAAGCCATACGAAATGAAGACAGCACGCTTCACTTTCCCGAAAATGTAACGTCAGAATCGACAAAGAGCCTCAACAAAAGCCTCAACAAATTAAACCAGGTCATTTCCACGATTAAGATCAGGAATGAGAATCGCGAAAAATTCTTCATCGAATTCATGAAACATGCCACCACAGGGCTACTTGCGGTGGATGAAAAAGGCTATGTAGAAATCGCCAACGATGCCGCACTTAAGCTGTTTGGCACGGGCATTCTGGTGCATTTAGACCGCCTAAAGCAGGTGGACCCCGAGGCTTACGACGCCATCATGTCGCTGCACCCACACCAGTCAAAAACCATCAAATTGTTTGCAAACGGGGAAATCCGCTTTGTAATGATCAAAATGGTAAAGCTAAAGTTTGGAGAGAAAGGGTACCGCATTTATTCCCTGAGCGATATCAAAGCCGAACTCGATGAAAAAGAAATGGACACCTGGCAGAAGCTCATCCGGATTCTGACACACGAGATCATGAATTCCATAGCGCCGATTTCATCCATCAGCGACACCTTGCAGAATTATTTTAAAGAGAATAAAAAGATCTCCCCCAAAGAACTGAGCAACATACAACACGGCCTGAGCGTGATCAACGAGCGCGGAAAAGGCCTGATCCATTTTGTAGACAACTACCGCAAATTGATGAAGGTTCCCAAGCCTGTATTCGAAACCATTGCCCTGGATGACTGGCTTCCGTCCATTGAACTCCTGTTCAGCAAGAGGGCCCAGCAGGAAAACATTGCCTTCACCATCAGGAATGAGCATAGTTCGGGGCATTTCCCGGGCGATAAAAAATTGCTGACGCAAGCGGTAATTAACCTGCTGAACAACGCCGCTGACGCGCTGAGCCTATCAACCGATAAACGGATAGAACTACTGGTGTCAGGGTCGGAAGGCGGAGAAATGGTCATGAGATTTACCGACAATGGACCGGGGATTTCTGCAGACAATATTGAGCAGATCTTTATTCCTTTCTACACCACAAAAGACAATGGCTCTGGCATCGGCCTCAGCTTGTCACGGCAAATTGTCAGGCTTCACAAGGGGCAGCTCACAGCACGGTCGCAACCCGGAAAGGAAACGATTTTTGAAATTCGGATGTAGAAACAGCCCGAATTAAACGCTACCTCTATTGTTACATAACCCTACGCTGGAATATTTTCGCCTACCGGCATTTTTTTTTATACTAACTTAGTAGGTGAATTTTTATGAAGCGGTACAATGATCAAAGTGGAGCAATTTCAAGCGTTGGCGAAGTGGATATTCACCTTTTTCTGTCTTTTTTACTTTTCTTTTGCCGGTTTTGGACAAAGAGCACGCCTTTTTTCAACAGACACCGAGCTGTCGAACAGTTTGATTTATGACCTGAAGCAAGACCACAAAGGGATAATATGGGTGGCTACGGAGGACGGCCTGAACCGCTATGATGGCTCGAAAGTGAGCATCTACAGGCAAAATGATAGTGGGCCGGGATCTGTTCTCCACGACTTTGTTCACCTGATCTTTGAAGACAGCCACAACCGTCTCTTTTTTGGATTTTTCAATGGGCTGCAGATTTATGATGCGGCGCGAGACCGGTTTAATGAAGTGCCTCTTCTCGTCAATGATGTGCCCGTACCCGCACACGTACTTACCATGCTTGAACGACCGGACGGCAGCATCCTCGTGGGCACCTCAGGTCAGGGAGTCTTTCTGCTCGACATGAACGGTGAAACTCCCCATGCCCGGCAAATACCCGGTTTTGTGCCGAGTGAGTTGGTCAACTACCTTTATGAAGACAAGCACCAAAACCTGTGGGTGGCCACGCAGGACAAAGGGCTCTTCCGCCTCAGGGACAAGGGCACGCAACCGATTTTGTACAAATCGCTGGGAAATAACATCTCCAGCATCCATGAAGACAGCAGCGGAAATCTCTACCTCGGCAGCCTGAGCAAGGGACTGCTGCGATACAATTACCCCGGCGATACGTTTGAAAGACTCACGCCCAGCCTTCCCGTAAAAGTGCTTCTCCCTACTTCAAACAATGAAATCCTGATTGGTACCGATGGCGAAGGGATCAAGCTGTTCGACCCTCAAAAAAATACCCTTGATGAACTCAACTTCAACGTATCAAACTTTGACCTCTCTAAATCAAAAATCCATGCCATGATGGAAGACGATGCGGGAAATGTGTGGCTGGGAATCTTTCAAAAGGGCGTAATTGTGATCCCTTCGAGCCTCAATAATTTTCAGTATATCGGCTACCAATCGGTCAAAAACAATATCATCGGATCAAGCTATGTAGTGAGCATCTTGCGGGACCGCAGAGGCACCCTATGGGTGGGCACGGACGGCGACGGGCTGTATGGCATCTCGGAAGACGGAAAACAGGTTTTGCACTACGGCCCCTCAAAATACCCGGCATCTGTGCCTGCTACCATTATGTGCATGTTCGAAGACTCAAAGGGCAACTTCTGGATCGGGTCTTACCTGGATGGGCTGGGAAAGCTGGACCGGGCTACCGGCGCTTTTATGCCAGTAGAACACATGCTGGACAACGAGGCAAACCCGGCGCGCAGAATATTCAGCATCACGGAAGACAACCATTCTACGCTTTGGGTAGGCACGCTGGGCTTTGGTCTCTATTCCATTGATCTCGAAACCGGTA
>CAYUJK010000350.1:0-4325 GCA_964444895.1 uncultured Roseivirgaceae bacterium | reverse complement strand
TGGTTCAAAATTCGACAACAATGAAAAAATTAGCCACACTTATCCCGATACTACTCTTTCTGTCTTTCTCTTCTGCCGAAACGTGGGCACAGCAGGCACTTAATCCGCGCCCCAGCCCCATGTACATAGCCACGGTGAAGTATGACGATACGTATGTCAAAGTCACCTACTGCCGTCCCCACAAGCGCGACAGGGTTGTCTTTGGTGGCGACCTGGTTCCCTACGGGAAAGTGTGGCGTACCGGCGCCAACGAAGCCACGGAAATTACCTTTACCAAAGATGTGATCTTAGCTGGCAACAAAGTGGAAGCGGGCACTTACACCCTCTTTACCATACCGGAAAAAAGCAAGTGGACAGTAATTCTGAACAGCGACCTTGGTCAGTGGGGCGCTTATAACTACAATCCCGAGAAAGATGTGATTCACTTTGACGCGCAGGTGGGCGTGACAGAGGAAGTATACGAACCCTTCACCATCGAATTTCAACTTCAGGACAAGGTGGCCAACCTGGTCATGATGTGGGACAAAACCAAAGCCTGGTTTCCGATTGAGTTTGTAGATTAGAAAACACAAAGAGAATCCATGATACTATGGGTGATTTCTTCGTGTCTTCGTGCCTTAGTAGCATTTGCTCCCTTTTCCAATGTTAAGAAATTGTTAAGTTTTTTCAAAAACACTACTTTTTCACAGGGTTGCGAATAAAACCCGGAACGGAAAAATTCCTTTGTGTTGCAATTATTTTAATCTCAATGACAACCCTCTTCGAGGTGCTTTTGCAATATTTTAACAAGCACGCGGCCAAATACACCCCCTGCTTCTCATAGAAACAAATCACCAAATACCCATATAAAAACCTATATATCAAATACTTACTATCAAAATTGCCTGAAATTGCGTTATTTAGAATAGAGTAATATGTTGAATTAAAAACTAAAAAAGATATGGTACGCGATCTAAGCATTCCCGAAAAAGAAGAAATCAAAACAGAATTGAAAAACGAATTTTCGAACCTTACTGATGCCGAACTGGACGCAATCAACATTTCTGTTGAACGTTTGATTGACAGTATCTCTGCCAAAACCAACAAGGTAAGAAGTGAAGTAGAGCGAATAGTAGAAGAAAAGGTAGAGTACATCGGCGCCAAAAACATCTAAGGCCACTGATCGAATTATTTGTTAAATAGTTTTTCCATACTTGATAAAAGGCATCCCTATTTCGGATGCCTTTATTATTTTTGCCCTTTCGTTTATCAAAAGCCCTGAAGACAGGCTCATTCATTAACATTTCTTATGCTTTCTATCAGCAATCTGAACTATTTTATCGGGGACAGGCCTATCTATGAAGATGCATCCCTGCACATAAAACCTAAGGACAAGATCGGGCTCATTGGCCTGAACGGCACGGGAAAAACAACACTCCTGCGCATCATCAACGGAGAATACATGCCCGATGGCGGCTCGGTGAGCAAGAGCAACGATTGCACCATAGGCTACCTGAACCAGGATCTTTTATCTTTCCAAAGCGACGAGAGTATTCTTGCCGTAGCCATGCAGGCTTTCCAGGAGGCCCAGGAATTAGAGATTCGAATAGAAAAGCTACTTAAAAAACTGGAAACCGACTACAGCGACTCCCTGGTAGAGCAGTTAGCCAAAACACAGGAAAAATATGAGATAATCGGAGGGTATAGCTTACAATCTAAAGCCGAAGAAATACTTGAGGGAATAGGCTTCTCTACCGAGGACCTCCACCGGCCGCTCAGGGAGTTTTCCGGAGGCTGGAGAATGCGCGTGATGCTGGCAAAATTACTGCTCGAAAGTCCGTCGCTCCTGATGCTCGACGAACCCACCAACCACCTGGACCTACCGTCAATTCAGTGGATTGAAAATTACCTGAAAAACTACGAGGGAGCGGTGATCGTGGTATCGCACGACCGTCAGTTTCTGGACAATACTGTTTCAAAAATTGTGGAAGTATCTGCCCAAAAACTCAATGTATACGAAGGCAACTACTCTTTTTACCTGGAAGAAAGGGCACTGCGAATGGAGATTCAGAAGAATGCTTTTGAAAATCAGCAGCAGAAAATACGGCAAACGGAGCGTTTTATCGAACGTTTCCGAGCCAAGGCCACCAAAGCACGCCAGGTGCAAAGCCGGGTGAAACTGCTGGAAAAAATGGACACTGTAGACGATATCATCGACGAAACGGCCTCGGTAAATTTTAAGTTTAACTTCAGCCAGCAATCGGGCCGTCATGTGCTTATGTTAGAAGACGTCAGCAAGTCCTATGGGCCGGTAAAAATACTGGAGAACACCAACGCCCATATCGAAAGAGGCGACAAAATAGCGCTGATCGGTGCAAACGGAAAAGGTAAATCTACGCTGCTGCGTATCATTGCGGGTACCGAGCCTCACCAGGGCAAGCGCCAGCAGGGATACAACGTGACAGCGGCATTTTATGCTCAGCACCAGATCGAAGCCCTCAATATTGAAAATGAAATACTGGACGAGCTGAAACAGGCCGGCAGCAATAAAACCGAACAGGAACTCCGAACCATACTGGGCTGCTTCCTTTTTCATAATGATGAAGTGTTCAAAAAAGTGAAAGTGCTCTCAGGAGGCGAGAAATCGCGCGTGGCCCTTTCAAAAACGCTGATCTCAAATGCCAATTTCCTCTTGCTGGACGAGCCTACCAACCACCTCGACATGCAATCGGTTAATATCCTTATCCAGGCGCTGCAGCAGTACCAGGGTACCTTTGTGGTGGTTTCGCACGACCGGCATTTTATTTCTAACATTGCCAATAAAATATGGTATATAAAAGACCACGAGATAAAGGAATATCCCGGCACGTACGAGGAATATGATTACTGGCGAAAGCAAAACATGGTAGACGACGGTAGCCAAAAAGCCACCAAGTTGGCACAGGTTTCGGAGAAAAAAGAAACCAAAGAAAAGCCTGAAAAAAGCAATCCACGAAATGAGGCCGAAAAACAGCTCAAACAATGGGAAAAACGTATGGCCGAAATTGAAGGTGAAATTGAATCATTGGAAGCTAAAATTCAGGAGCAGGAAGAAGAACTCGCCAAGCCGTCTGTCTACGGCAATCCTGACCAACTGGCCACCGAAACCGAAAAATACAATGAGCTTAAAGCCATCCTTCAAGAAAGGAACAAAGAATGGGAAGAACTGGCCGCGAAGATTGACGGGATTAATTGATCCATTTATAAAAAACACGAAATACAGGATTTTTTGCCGTTAGCTAAAGCTGAGCGGCGATACAGAATCACCCCTGAATTTGAACAATCAATAATCAACGTAACTGAATACAGAATACCGAACACTGAAACAGCCCCAACTTCTAATCTCCAACCTCCCCAATAACAAATAACCTAATAACGAATCTCAACTCCCTACCCTCCCTTCTTAATTGAGGCCGCTGCTTTTCTCGCCGTAAAAATACACCCACCCAGGAAGGTTCCTTCCAGGGAGCGTAGGTCGTGGATGCCGCCACCGCCAAATCCCGCTGACTCACCCACAGCGTACAGGCCGGGGATGGGCTGGTTTCCACTCTTCGGATCAGTGAGTACCCTGCCATCGAGGTCGGTCTGAATGCCGCCCAGGCTTTTGCGCGAAAGGATAAACTCGCGAATGGCCACCAGGGGATACGCTCTCTTATCATTGATCTTCTGAAATTCACAGGTTCGGAGTCTGTCTCCCCGGTATTGCCGCAGGTGCATGATGCGCCGAAGTTGATCGTCATTGAAAAACTTCTCCCCTCTATCAATTTGATCATCGTACCGCTCTATGGAAGCTTTCAGCAGGTTTACGTCCACATTCTTATCGGCATTCAGCGTGTTCATTTTCGCAGCCAGCTCTTCAATGCTATTGGCCACTACAAAGTCTTGTGAATGTTTTTTGAGGTGTTTCGCGAGCTTTTTATTGCCAAAATAGGCGTTCAACACAAAACTGATAAACCGTTTATTCCTGACAGCCTCGTTGTACTCAGAGCCGGAGATGGCCAGCTCTTTCACCGCTATTTTCCAGTTCATCACCTGCCAGGAGTACTTATTTTCGGCTCCTTTTTGCTCGCATATTTTCTCTACCAAAAAGCGCGTGTCATACGCCGCCACCAGGGGCTGCGGACCGAAGCGCTGGCCCCGATGATCCACCCACAGCGCCGACTTGGGCGGCACGATACTCAACCCATGGTCGGGCTTATCGGGCTTGGGGTGATGAATGCCCGCGGCGTAGTTCCACATTTTATCGAGGTGGGTTACGTTGGCTTTTATCTTTTGCGAGGCATAGATCAATGTTCCATCCGCATATT
>CAYUJK010000349.1:0-4333 GCA_964444895.1 uncultured Roseivirgaceae bacterium | reverse complement strand
TCCTGGCCATTAAAAATGCCGGTGCATATTGCTTCAGCATGTCATCCAACTACAATTCGCGCCTGCGACCGGCCGAGGTGCTGATCTACAATGGCGAAGCGAAGATAATCCGCCAGAGAGAAGGCTTCGATGACCTGATGCGAAACCAGGTAGAGGTGGAGTTGGGTTAGATGCTGGTTGCTTGATGCGGGTTACAGGTTACTTGCATCAAGCAGCAAATCAACTTTAAAACACAATATCGATCAGCTCTTGCTTGGGTATTCTGAAAAGGCAGATCCTTGAAAACCTGCCGGCTACGTAGGTATTGCCCAGCACTGCCAATCCGCCGTCGCTGGTTTGTACAAACTTTACCAGCTCATAGGGGTTGTTGAAGCCCATTCTCTTGCTGCCTTTCAAGGCTCCGTCCGTGCCATAGAAATACAGGATCGCCTGTCCAGACTTCGTGGTAGCGCCTACCGCGATGGTCTCCTGGCCTATCACGTCTATTTTTTCTGCTTTTACAAAAGACTTGATGGCGATTTCGGGGTGATCATTTCCGCCGAGGTCGCTGTTGATGGAGGTGCCATTTTCACTCAGTGATGTCTGTGGCAATATGAAATTCTGGGTATGGCTGTTTCGCGCTACCGCGTACGAATTACCTGAAATATTCAAGGCGGCGGTAATGATGCCCTCATCCCTGAAACCGTTGATTACGCCAGTCATATTGCCGCCTTGGTTGGTAAAGTGCAGGCTAAAGGAGAAATTCGAAAAGCCATTAAAAAAGTAGCCCCCTTGAGATGCCCCGGTAAAAAACGGGAGTCTCTCGCCTGTGCGAAATACGTGACCGATGATGTCTGGCTCAGCGTCCTCAAGCACGGCAAAACCTTCCGTTGTTGAAAATGTAGTAGCAAAATTTTCGTCGAGTTTTGTAAGCCGGGAAGCTATCGCATCGCGGTCATAGCTTAGCAATAATAACTCATTTTCACTCACCCGCGATGCATGGAGGGGATATATGATGTTGCCGTAGGTATTGACGATTGAAGGCGCCGAGCTCGAATCGGACACTTCCACTAAATAGGTAGCCAGCGATATCTCGTCCATGCAAAAGAAGTAGTACGTATTGTTGATCTCAAATAAGCCCGGAATGGGGTTTACCATGTTTTCGTCGAGCTTAAAATCCCACATAAAATTGCCCAGCTTGTCTACTTTCAGCACATAGGTTTTAATATAGTCGTATGAGCCGAGTATGAAAAATGAGCTGTCGGCGCTCTGCACTATATCAATAGGGATAAATGTGTTTTGGAAACTTTCGTCATTATAAATTTTCAGGAAGTTTTCTTCAGGCTTTATCTGCGGCTCGTCGTCCTTACAGGAAAAAACGACAAAGGAAACAAACAGCAAGGCGGCGTAGGATACTATTTTCATTTTGGGAGCTTGGCTATAGTGGCACATAATCTTTTGAGGTAATGAATTTGAGCGGCATGACGATCACAAAGGAGATGTCGAGCTGATGTAGCTTCAAGTCGTCCTGGGCATCAAACGTCCCGCTTACAAATTGCGTGTCTTCAAACCGGCTTTGGCTGTTGGTGATGTTCTTCATGCCCATTTTGTAGTTCACTTCCAGCCCTACCCTGGCGTTGCCCACGTTATATGTGGCGCCTATGCCTCCAAACAAGCCCCAGTTGGAGGGCTCAAACAGCCGCTGCGTCCGTCCGGCATATTTATTTTCTTCGAAAACGGTGGCCCCGGCTGCGTTGTCGGTAATCGACTCCGTCACATCTTTGGTGGCGTTCATCATCCGGCCCCAATATGCACCTGCCTGCACGTAGGGCTTCAGCTTGTCGTGCATGAGCTGATACCTGATCGCCAGGGGCAATTCCAGGTATTGCAGATGGCCCTCGTGTTCGTAGCTGATTCGCACATTCTGGTTAGGGTTTTCTTCCGAAGCCCAATAATAGTCTATGGCATAGCTGTAATGGTAATTGACAAGCTGGGGCTGCAGCACGGCCTGAAATCCTTTGATAAACTCAAAGCCCAACAGCACGCCAAATTGTGTTCCCGGCGCACGGAAGCGATCGTACTGGCGCTGTGCGTTTCCAGCGAAAGGCTGCTGTGTGAAGCTGAAAATGTCGTAGGCGGTTCCTGCTTGCGGATTGGTGAGGTTCATTCCAGCTTTCAGGCCCACCCACCATTGGGTGCCGTCTGAGCTTCCGCCAGGCTTTTTCCGGCTGGACTTATATTGTGCATTTGCCGAGAGGGCTGCCAGCATAAAAAAGCAAGCTGCTACAAAGCTAAAATATTTCATTATTCGGTTTTGGGTAGTTTGGTTCCAATTTGCACATCTATTTGTTTACAAAAAAAGTGATTCTGGACAAATATTCATAGGTGTAATATTCTTTGTCTTTAAATAAATTTTGATTTTGAAGTCACTTTGAAAAAGGTGTACTTTGGGCTTTTACACACGATTATAATCTATATGAAGCCAACACGATGAAGAAGAAGGCCAATCTTCTGACGAGGTTTTTGATCTGGCGACGCAAGCATATTACAGATAACCAGTTTGTCAATATCCTGAGTATCGTAGTCGGTTTGCTAACGGGGCTGGCAGCTGTTTTGCTCCAAAAAACGGTACATTTTATTAAAGACCTGCTTACCAGGGGTTTCGTGTTGCAGTATTACAACCTGAACTACGTGTTGTACCCGCTGATCGGGATATTCATTGTATTGATCTTCAAAAAATTTGTCTTCAAAAAAGAAGTCGGGCACGGGATTCCGGATGTGTTGTATGCGCTGAGTCGCAACAGCGGCGTGATCCGGAGCTTTCAAATGTGGGGATCAGTGATCACAAGCTCCATTACCGTGGGCTTTGGAGGTTCTGTGGGACTGGAAGGACCTACCGTTTCTACCGGCGCCGCCATTGGGAGCAACCTGGGCCGGGTGCTGAAACTCGATTTCAAACGTATCATACTGCTGATAGGATGCGCTTCAGCCGGAGCAATGTCGGCTATTTTCAAAGCCCCCATCGCGGCCATCATTTTTGCCATCGAAGTGCTAATGCTGGACCTCACCATGACAGCGCTGTTGCCCCTGCTGATGGCTTCTGTGATGGGATCACTGGTGTCCTATATTTTTCTGGATCAGCGCTTCATGTACGATTTCTACATGGAACACGACTTTCACGTAAGTGAAGTGCCTTACTACATCCTGTTTGGTATTTTCGCCGGGCTTGTGTCACTGTATTTCACAAAAACGTACATAAAAGTTGATGCACTATTCGACCGGATCAAAGGCTGGTTCGGACGCTACCTCGTAGGCGGTCTCGTACTGGGACTTCTGCTGTTTCTGTTTCCTTCATTTTATGGAGAAGGCTACGACGCGGTGGACGCCTGCCTCAAAGGCGACTACAGCTACCTTTTCAACCACACCCTGTTCTTTGAACTTCAGGATAGCCAGATTGCTTTTATTCTTTTGTTTTTAGGAATCATCCTGCTAAAGGTGATCGCCACCCAAGCCACTTTTCGTGCCGGTGGAACGGGGGGTATATTTGCTCCAGCCATGTTTATCGGGGCAAATGCCGGACTGTTTTTTGCCTCCATCCTCAAATACCTGGGCGTAAGTGTGATGGCGCCACGCAATTTTGCCCTGGTAGGTATGGCCGGACTGGTAGCCGGCATCATTCACGCTCCCCTCACGGCCATCTTTATGATCGCTGAGATTACGGGCGGCTACGGGCTGTTTCTGCCGCTGATGATCGTGGCCACGATCTCGTACGGCACCGTCCGGTATTTTGAAAAAACTTCGGTATATACCAATCTGCTCGCGCGGCGCGGCGAACTATTTACACACGACAAAGACAAAGTGGTGCTGAGCCTGCTAAAGGTGCCCGAGCTGCTGGAGACGAACTTCAAAACGGTAGACAAAGATGCTACACTCGGCGACCTGGTAAAAGTGGTGGCCTCTTCAAAAAGAAACGTCTTTCCGGTTATAGACGACGAAAATAACTTCTATGGCAATGTACACCTGAACGACATACGGCACGTAATCTTCAAGCCTGAGCTTTACGACGAAATATCGGTGATCAGCCTGATGAACACTCCGCTGGCGACCGCCTCTCCCGACGAATCAATGGAAGACATTGTCGAGAAATTCCAGACCACCCAACATTTCAACATCCCCGTACTCAAAGATGGAAAATACCTCGGCTTCGTATCACGCGCCAACGTGCTGACTAAGTACCGGAAATTACTAAAGCACTTTTCCGAAGATTGAAAAAAAGCCCGCAATAGTACTAATTCCTGTTCGATACTCGCTGATCGACTTAGGGTCATCTGAAGCGTATTTTGCGGTGGAAAAA